>JAOTZA010000009.1 GCA_029861655.1 Acidobacteriota bacterium
TGCCGGCGTAGTGATGGCGACCGAGGCGAACCTGGACATCCTACGCGCCAACAGTCTGCTACCAGACGATCTTTCGCTCGACGACCTCGGGGCGGACGATCTTCTCCTGGTCGTCCGGGCCGAGAGCGAGTCGGCTGCACAGGACGCGCTCGAGAGGGTCGATGAGTTGCTCGTGCGGCGTTCGGCAGCCGCGGGCGCGGATTCGGCGGGCGATGACCCAACCGGGATCGACTACCATCCCAAGAGCCTTAGAGGCGGCCTCAAGAGTCTTCCCGAAGCCGTCTGGGTGCTGATCTCGACACCGGGGCGCTTTGCGGCAGGAGTTGCCCAAGAGGCGCTCGAGAGCGGCCGCCATGTCTTTCTCTACAGCGACAACGTGTCGATCGAAGACGAAGCGCGCCTAAAAGGGGAAGCGCGAGAGCGGGGCCTGTTGGTCATGGGGCCGGACTGCGGAACCGCGATGGTCCAGGGCGTCGGTCTGGGCTTTGCCAACCGCGTGCGGCGCGGCCCGATCGGTATCGTCGCCGCGGCGGGGACGGGTCTGCAGGCGGTCGCCACTCGGGTTCACTCGCTGGGCCACGGGGTCTCACATGCCCTGGGAACCGGCGGTCGAGACCTGTCGGAGGCGGTGGGCGGAGCGACGGCACTCCAGGGGCTCGATCTTCTGGCGCGCGATCCCGAGACCCGGGTCGTGGTCTTGGTCTCCAAACCACCGGCGCCGGCGGTGGCTTCCAGGGTGCTGGCGGCGGCCCGGGGATGCGGCAAGCCCGTGGTGGTGACATTCAGCGGTCTCACGCCGCCGGTCGAACGAGTCGGGAATGTCCGCTTTGCTCGGGGTCTCGATGAAGCAGCGCGGATGGCGGTCGAGGCCGTGGAAGACTCATCAGAGATTGACTCGCGAGACCCCGCGGCCGGTTATCTGCGGGGTCTCTTCTCGGGCGGCACCCTGGCTCTCGAAGTCCTCCACGGCCTGGCGGTGTTTCTGGACCCGGTGTTCTCGAACCTTCACGCCGATGGGGTGTCGACGCTGGATGATCCGGGGAGGAGCCGGGCGCACACGATTCTCGATCTGGGGGCCGATGAGTTCACGGTCGGTCGCCTTCACCCAATGATCGATCCCGATCTGCGGAACCGGCGCGTACTTCAGGAGTCGGCCGACCCGGAAGTGGCGTTGATCCTGCTTGATGTCGTCCTCGGCGAGGGAGCACACGCGAACCCCGCCGAAGCTCTGGCGCCGGTCGTTCGCAAGGCACTCGAACGGACCGGCCTCGAGATCGTCGTGTTGCTTATGGGTACTGAAGAGGACCCGCAGAACCTCGAGGAACAAGGCGCACTGCTGGGGCAGGCTGGCGCACTGATCTTTCGAACCAACGAACAGGTGATCGGTTACGTCGCGGGGCGTGTCGGGCCGGCGACCCAAGCGCTGAAGGTCCAAGTGCCGCTCGAGACCCTGACGACGCCTTTCGCCGCCGTCAACGTCGGGCTGGAGATGTTCTACTCGAGCCTCGTTGACCAGGAGCAAAGGGCGGTCCACGTCGATTGGCGGCCACCCGCGGGCGGCAATGAGCGCCTGGCGGCGATTTTGAAGAAGTTGAAGAGTTAGGAAACACGAATGAAACTCGATATCGATCAAGCCAACCAGACCGCGATCGAACGGATGATGACCTCGCGCCCGATCTTGAAGACGGTGGCGCGGGCCGGTGACGTCATTCCAGGGCTCGAGGAGGACCTACTGCTCCACGCCGGCCCGCCCATCGAGTGGGAGCGAATGTCGGGACCGCTCAAGGGCGCGGTGATCGGCGCTTTGATTTTCGAAGGCAAGGCCAAGGACGAGAGTCAGGCCGCCGAGCTCGCGGCGAGCGGTGAGATCCGCTTTGCGCCCTGCCACCATCACCAATCGGTCGGCCCGATGGCCGGGGTCACGTCGTCGTCGATGGCGGTCTACGTCGTCGAGAACCAGGCCGAAGGAGATGGGGGAGGCAACCTGGCCTTTTCGAACCTGAACGAAGGCTACGGGAAGGTCCTGCGGTACGGCGCCTACGCTCCCGAGGTCCTCGACAAGCTTCATTGGATGAACGACACCATGGCGCCTCTCTTGACCCGCGCCCTCGAAGTCTCGGGCGGTCTCGACCTGCGAACGCTTCTGGCTGAGGCGCTGCACATGGGGGATGAGGGGCACAATCGCAACAAGGCGGGCTCGATCCTCTATCTGAAGCTTCTGGCGCCGCATCTGGCAGCGGTCTCCAAAGACAACGCGGAGCTCGCCGAGGTCTTGCGTTTTCTCGGCGACAACGCGTTGAGTGTTCTCAACCCGGTGATGGCTGCTTGCAAGGCGATGGCGGATGCGGCCCATGGCGTCGAAGGCTCGACCGTCGTCACCGCGATGGCCAGAAACGGCACCGATTTTGGAATCCGTGTCAGCGGTCTGGGAGGCGCCTGGTTCACCGCTCCTGCGGCGACCCCCGAGGGGCTCTATTTCTCCGGGTTCACGGCCGCCGACGCCAATCCCGATATCGGCGACTCGACGATCACCGAGACGACCGGTATCGGCGCTTTTGCGATGGCGGCGGCACCGGCGATCGTCTCCTTTGTCAGCGGCAAACCCAGGGACGCCATCGAGGCGACCCTCGAGATGTACGAGATCACCGCCGGTGAGCACCGGCACTTCACCATTCCGCCGCTCGACTTTCGCGGCTCGCCAACCGGGATCGACATCCGGCGGGTCGTCGAGCTCGGGGTGACACCGCGGGTCAACACCGGGATCGCCCACCGCGAGCCGGGGATCGGGCAGGTCGGCGCCGGCTTGGTACGGCCGCCGATCGAGATCTTCGAGCAAGCCCTCCTCGCCTACGCCGAAAAATATTCTCTCTAGAGTTGGACCGCCCAAGGAGCACGACCGATGACACGCCAGGACGCGATCGCAACTCTTGAAAACGCCCGCTGGTATGACCTGACCCAGCCGCTGTCGATCTTCACACCGCCGGTTCCGGGCGAGATGCCTCTGCAGGTCCACTTCTTCAAGCGGTTGACCGGGGCGTTTGGAGGGGGACAAGGAGCCAACGGCCAGCTGATCGAGTGGAGCAACAACTCGGGGACCCATCTCGTCGGACCGCGAGCATTTCATTCGGGGGCCAGGGCGATCGCCGACATCCCGCTCGAGGATCTGTGCGGTGAGGGCGTGGTCGCCGATGTCTCGGATGCGGTCTCGGACTACGGCTTCTACACCCCTGAGATGATCGAGGCTCGGGTAGCGGTCAAAGAGGGCGACATCCTGATCGTTCACACCGGATATCACCGCTATGCCTGGGATCAGGGCGACGTCGCAAACCCCGAGGCCCAGGGAGGAGTTGAGAACAAAGAGTTCGGGTACTACGTGAGGCACCCGGGGCCGTCGCCGGACTTCTTTGCCTGGGCGCTCGAGAAAAAGCTCAGAGTCGTCGGGGTCGATTGCGGCTCGGCCGAGCATCCGATGAACACCCATGTCCGCCGCCTTCACCCTCCCGAGTTCGCAAAGGCCGAGGCCAAGGCTCTAGAGGAGACCGGCAAGAGCTGGGACAAGCTCTTTCCCGTGGCCGACTACTACGGTCTGACCCACCGGACGATCCCGAAGTCCGGGTTGCTTCTGGTCGAGGCTTTGGGCGGCGAGATCAAGGAACTCTTGAACCGGCGCGCCTGGTTCTTTGTGCCGCCGTTGCCGTTTATGGAGGTCGAGTCGGCGTGGAGCCGTGTCGCCGCTCTCGGCCCAGCCGAAGGCGGCGACGAGGCAGCGTTTCTGGAAGCGCTGGCTGAGATCGAAATGCTCGACATGACCCTTCCGTTCAGCGTTCAGACCCCCCAGTGGGCCAACTACGAGCCGCTTTCGATCAAGTACACGAAGCGGGTCGGCGGCCAGGACCTGGGGCTCGGTCGAAACAATGCGCACTGCCGGGCCAGTTTTCACCTCGCCACCCACATGGATGGCGAGAAACACTTCTGGGCGGCCGGCCGCACGATCGGCGAGGTGCCGCTCGACCACTGGCACGGACCCGGGGTGATCGTCGACATCTCGGAAGACGTGAGCGACTCGAGCGTCTACACGCCGCCGATGATCGAGGACAAGGTGGATCTCCAAGACGGCGACATCCTGCTGATCAAGACCGGCTGGAACCGATTTGGTTGGAACAGCCCGGACTCGGATGAGTTCCGCTACATGATCCAGCACCCAGGACCGTCACCGGAGTTCGCCGACTGGTGTGTCGAGCGCAAGATCAAGTGGTTGGGGATCGACTGTGTGGCGATGGAGCACCCGATGAACACCATCCAGCGGATCTTTCACCCCGGTCAGTTTGCGGTGGCCAACGCCAAGCTGAAGGAGCAGTACGGCGGGGACTGGGACGAGGTCTACCCGCAGGACAAGTACTACCAGGACATGCACCTGAATCTCTTCCCCAAGGGAATCGTTCACGCCGAGAACCTGGGCGGCGCCATCGCCGACGCCGAGAGCGGCCGCTACTACATCGCGGCGTTCATCCAGCGCGGCATGGAGCTGGCGTCGTGCTGGGGCCGCTTCGTGGCGTTCCGGGAGCGCTGAGAATGAATTCGGTGACTGGCTTGGGGTTTGGACGGGTGGGACTGCCTGTCACCGAATTCCGATGTAGCGGTCGACCTCCCACCCACACTCTTAGGACACGACCGACTTCTGCGGGCCTTCCTTAGGCTCTCAACCATTGCACAATCTGCCGAGTCACCTCGGGGCTGCTTAGCAACTCAGTGTGCGTCGTGCGATAGGAAATCCATTGCGAGTTTTTCGCAAACGCGAGGTTTCGCCGCCCGTCATTGTGTTGGCCCAGTGCGTTGTGCAGGGGCACCAAGCCATCACCAACCAGGTGGTTCGCCAGCGTGCTGCGCTTGGCGGCCGTTGTCGCGGCAACGGTGTGGCAAGCCACACCTTCAGGCAAGGGGACCACCTGACGGTTATCGGGTTCACGGCGAAAGCGGTCGCGGCTACGCCAGTCTTCGTCCAGCACATGGCCGTACCGCAGGTCGGTGATTCCGGCGCTGCGCAGCTGGCCAAGCTTGGCGAAAGGCGCGGTGTAGGGCGTGCTGCCCAGAATCACGTCCACCCAGTTGCCGGCTCGCTCCAGTGGGGCGCCATGGTGCGGTGTTCCCAGAAACACAATGTTTTCCAGGTGGTCCGGCCAGCGAAAGGCCTCCCGGTTGGCGTAGTGGCAGGCACTCCGGATCAGCAAGCCCCCCATACTATGGGCCACGACTGTAAGTTCTTCAATCGGTGTCGGCCAGTGGGTGACCAGTTGCTCCAGCTGGCCGGACAATTCGCGCCCATTCTGCGACGTGTGCAGGCCGGAGTTATAGCGCAGATAGACGGGTGTGTAGCCCAGGGCCAATTCCAGTGCTTCACCATGGTCGACCCCGTGCCCCACGTGCTGTGCGTGCCGCTGCAAATCGTTCATGCACAGCCCGTGAATCAGCACCAACACCTTGCCCGTGGCCTCAGGCATTGACGGCAGCGCCTGCCAGTTCAGCGCTTCGCACCGGTAGCGCAAGGTCATGGGGATTGCGAACGGGTTGCTGCTGGCGACCAAGCGGTCACCCATCACGCCATTGAGCGCCGCGAGAAGTGCTTCGCGCGCGGGCGTTCCGAGTTTGGCATCATCCGATTCAAGCAGTGGTTGCAGCCAGCCCAGCACCGCGTCCACGCCTTTGCCCACCAGCAGCGCGACATCGTGGACACTCTTGTAGACCAGACCGGTGATCCCGCGGTTTTCCCCCGACACATTGCTACCGCCGGGAAGGCCCGTGGTGTTCCATACAGACCGGTGCACATCTTCGGCGATGCGCGTTACGCCCGCGGTTGCCTGTGTTGCCAGTTGAGCAATGCCTCGGATGTCCGAAATGCGAAGCTTCTTGATTGGATTCCTGGATGGCGGTGTTGTCATGACTGTGAGCCCCGTGAATGGTACAACCTCATGCGACGCGAGAGTCAGCGACGCAGAAGCGCGCTAGTATCGCCCCTGCCGGCCGTCCCGATGTAGCGGTCGACCTCCGTGTCGACCGAGACGTGCTCCATCGATCCGTGTTCTCGTCGCGGGCTCTGACCGGACTTCGCGGCCCGGCCGGAGTTTCCGCAGGGCACGGTGCGCGCTGCTCGGACTCCGGTTACCTAGGTAGCGAGCGCCGTTTCCAGCCGGGCGTTCGCGCGGGCTGCTGTAAGCCGGCCGGCCGGGGCTCCTTACCCGGTCAACTCGTCCGCCGTCGGGTAGATCGGGCGGATGTCGACCGGTACGTCGACCAGGCGGTCGATCGCCTTCAACAGCTCGGGTGACGGGTGTCCGTACTCGGCCAGAAACGCCGAGGTCGCCGCGTAGTCGCCCCGCGCCTGGAGCATCAGCATCTCATTCAACAGGTTCTCGATTCCCTGTGGAAACTTGTCGGAAACCGCTCGGAACCGACCCTCGCCGTCGACTTCGAGAGCTCCCTTCTCGAGCAGATAGTTGAACTGCGACACGACACCCTGTCCGTGCGCCTCGTGGACGCCAAACCGCGCCGAGCGGAACAGACCGGCGACATAGGTGGCCTCCAGAGTGTCGCGAACCTTCGCCGGCATCTCCCCTTTGATGGCGAGGGCGAGGATGTTGTAGACACCCATGACGTCGGCCTTGGCCTCTTCGAGGGTCGAGTAGAGTTCTTTGAGCTCGAGCCTCACTTCGGTTTCACGCCCGTCGACGGTGATCTTGCCGGGACCGAGGCCGTGGCTCAGCTCGTGCTGAAGACTCTCCATGAAGAAGGCGTCAAATGAGACATCGTCGATCTGGTCCTTGGCCAGAACACGCTCGGCGATCGGCACGAGGATCTTCTCGAACTTGGCGCGCAGAACGTTGCGCAGCATCACCTTCTTGGACCCTTTCTCCTCTCGCACCTTCTCATCGTTGGGGAGGTTGAAGGCGAGGGTCTGCACACCGGCCTTGGAGTCGCCTCCGACAAAAACCTCGTCAACCACGCGAATCGGACTGTCGGTACCACGCTCGTTTTTGTACTTGTCGGAAATCGGCAGGTTCGACTCGAGCCACGGGAGATGGCTCTTGTAACGATCGAGGGCCGCGGATTCCTCCGGCACGTTGACGGTGACAAACGCCTCGAACGCTGCCTTATAGCCAAACAGACCGTCTTCGTAGGTTTCGTAGGGACCGATGGTGACCTCGACCGGTGAGTCGAGATCCATCCAGTCGACATCGCTTTTGTAGTAGTCATCGCTCGAGAAAGCGTCAGCGCGCGAGCTCAGGAACGTTGCCAGCGAGTCGTTCGACGTGAGATCGGCGGCGCGGCGCAGGTGAGCGGCCGCGGGCTCGAGCCACTCACGATAGGCCTCGGAGTAGGGCACGGCGATCAGGCCCTCGCCCTTGCGCTGTACGACTGAAAAGAGACCGGTGAAGGCTTCGCGGTCTTCAGGATGCGTTTCGAGCCAGGTCTCGAACTCTTCCTTGGTGAGGTCGATTGGGTAGTAGCCGGCGCCGGGCGGGTGGTCGAGGTTGCCCATGAAGGGCTCCATCTCGTCGAGACGATCCCAGGGCCCGACGCTGACGTCGAAGTAGGTCTGCATCGTTTCGCTCGAGTCGGCGAGGCCGGCACGCAGCTCGGGGTTGCCGACGTGTACCTGGCGCAAGAAGATCTCGTCCATCAGGCGGCCTGCCGCGATGAGCTCCCTGAGGACCTCGCGCTCGCCTTCGGGTACGCCGGAGAGATCCGCCGACAGTTCGGTGGGGGCGAACCGTGCCAGGCGTCTTGCGATGTCGGCTTCGGAACTCATGTCGGTCTCCTTGGTATCGGCGGCCTGCTCCGCCGGGGGAACGCACCCGGCGAGCAAAAGGATGCAGGTGATGGCGAGCGCTTGTTTCATGGGGATCCTCCTCCTTCAGGGCCGTCAATGGTTCCACAGAGGGGGTGCCGAGGCAACGCGCCGCCGGGTGGGCGGGTCTAGTAGTCCGCGGACTCGGCAGCCCGGTCGAATGCCCGGCAGGAAACGGCGCTCGCCGCGACGCTATGACCGGCGGAGCGCGGCCCTCGGTCAGCTGAAAGACGGCCCGCTCGAAGGCTCCACCAGGGCCGTTTGACCGAGCGCATGGTAAGAGTCGTCGAAGTCCGAATCGATCCGGCGCGAGGGAAACCGAGGTGCGCGCCTCTAGGTCACCGGAGTCTGGGTAGCGCGCGCCGTGCCCTGAGGAGACTCCGAGTGGGCCGTCATGCAGCTGGCTAGTTCGAAAGCGCAACCTGACATTGTTGCGGTAGGGTCGCATGCGATGCTGCGGATGAGTCGCGAGGATTTCGAGCGGGTCGTTGCCGAGGCGCTGGACGATCTACCCGGGGACCTCGCGGTGGCGATCGAGAATGTCGCGGTGACGGTCGAGGAGGAACCCAGCGATGACGAGATCCTGGGCACCGGGCTCGACCCCGAGCGAGACACGCTCCTGGGGCTCTACCAGGGTGTACCACTCGGCGAACGCGGGCCGTCGACCTACGGGCCGGAGCTGCCGGACCGGATCGTTGTCTACCGTCTACCGCTTCTCGACATGTGCCGGGATCGACGGGAACTGCTCCGAGAGATCCGCGACACGGTCGTCCACGAGTTCGGCCACTACTTCGGGTTGCCGGAGGAGGAGTTGCCGTAGGACCCCGGCCGCCGCGGGGACCCCCGGCTACGGGTCGGTTTCCCACCGGGCTTGCGCCCGGCGGGAGCCCTCCGCCCCGGCCGCCCCGCGGCGCCGGCCGCTGCAACGGCTGACCCCTAGCTGGGTTCTAGCACTGAAAAGGCCTCGGTGTCGTCGTCGTGCTTTGAGCCGACCGAGTTCCCGCAGACCGTACAGAGAAAGTCGTACCGCTTGCCCGTCGGAAGAACGAGCAGCAGCCGCTTGCGCACCGGTGTCGCTCGCTGGCAACGGTCGCAGAAAAGCTCGCTGGCTTCGAGCTCCTGAAAAGAGTCAGCGCCGCGCATCACCGAATTGTACAGATTGTAATGAGCGAATTCGGTCGTGGACCGTCTTGTCAGCGGATATCGTAGAGGTTCCCGGCAAACCTTGGGGAATGCTGGGGGGATCCGAGGCCGACCGTGTCCACTGTCAAGAGCAAGACAATGAACGAGACCTTCTGGTATCTCGAGGGCTATATGGACGCCGACCAACGTGGCTGGCGCACCATGATTCGCAGCTTCCCGATGACGGTCGGACGCAGTTCATCGGCAGATGTGCGGTTGCGGTCCAACAAGGTCTCCAATGTCCATCTAGAGTTGTTTCTTGACGACGGTGGAATTCGGCTGCGAGATCTCGACAGTACTAACGGGACCTTCGTCAACTTCAACCGCGTGTCGGGAGAGGTGGAGCTGGCCGAAGGAGACGTGATCCTGATTGGCGACCGCGAGTTTCGCCTGGCCCGCTACGAGTCGAGCGACTTCACAGCGACGACCACGATGTCGACGGGGCAGCTACGGGACTATTTCACCGCCAGGGAAAGAGACTTCCACGTGATCATGCGAAGCGAGGCGGTGGTGTCGCACCTTCAGCCGATGGTGAGTCTTGGTGGCGAGGGTGAATTGTTCGGGTTTGAGGTCTTGTCGCGCGGCTCGGTCGATGGAGCACAGATTCCACCCGCTGAGCTGTTCTCGGTGGCTGAGAAACTCGGGAGAGAAGAGGAGTTGAGCGAGCTCTGTCGGACCAAGGGGATGGGTGCTGCGAGCAGGCTGCCCGCACCGCACCGAATCTTTCTCAACACCCACCCGCGCGAGCTGGAGCGGCCGCGCAAGCTAGTTGATTCCCTCCTGAAGGTCTCGAAGTTGTATCCCGATATTCAGGTCGTACTGGAAGTCCATGAAGCCGCCGCCACCGGCGCGCGCAGGATTCGCCGGCTTCGAGAGGAGCTCGAGAGTCTGGGTTACGAGCTGGCGTTCGATGACTTTGGAGCTGGGCGCTCGAGGTTCAAGGAGATCGCAGAGGCGTCGCCGCATTATCTGAAGTTCGACAAGGGGCTGATTCGCAACCTCCACAAAGCCGAACAGAGGATGCAGCTTCTGGCGAGCCTGGTCCCCACTGTCGAGTCTATGGGGATCCAGCCGGTCGCCGAGGGGGTCGAGACTCCCGAGGAAGCGAGCGCCTGTCGGGAGCTGGGGTTCCGTCTGGCGCAGGGTTATTATTTCGGCCACCCGCAACCGGTGGAAGCGTTGGGGGTGGAGCCGGCCGATCGCGAGGTGGGGGGTTCTAGGCTCTAATCGGACTCGGGGCTCTTTCTGGCGTACGTCAGCTTCTGACTGATCGCCCAGTTCTCGCCGCCATCGGTCGAGTTTTCGACCTGTAGCGAGAATCCGTCCTCGCTGACGTTAGAGAGGGTGCACCGCTCATGAAGGGTGGCGCCAAAGACGTCGAACGACGTGCCGCTCTCGACGTTTGACACGATCAGGGAATCGCCGTCGAACTGTCCGGTTTGCATGTCCATATAGGTCTGCGCAGAGTTCATCTGGGTCAGGACATAGTGGTCGCGGTAGCGGTCGTACGAGAACGCGCGAGTCGCTTCGACCCCATCCTTGTCGGTGTAGCGCTCTTCGACGAGTCCACCGTTGAGTGACGCAGTGATCAACGACGCGCGACTGCTTTCGTCGAATTCCGGCTGGCGGGGGTCCTGTTTGGATTCGACCTTCACATCCCACTCGCCGAGGACCTTCTGAAAGAGCGCCATCCCGGTGGCGAGCGGCATCGAGAAGAGTCCACTGTCCAAGTCGACGTTGACCTCGAGCTCCTGGATGTCCATGATGCGGTGACGGGTGTACCACTGAGACTCGATCCAGTGGGGAATCATGGCTCCTTGGACTTCGCGGAATTCGTCAAAGATGGTCCGGCTTGGCATCGGGCGTCCGAAATCCGAGCCCGGCGACTCGCGGGCGACCTCGAGAAAGGTGTCCGGATCGAGGTGCCATGTCTCGACCGAGTCGTCCGTTCGCTTGAGCTGAATGGCGACAGTCAGGATGCCTTCGAAGTTTGTCTCGCCTTCGACAAGCTCCGCTTCGAAGCCACGTTCTTTGTAGTCGAAGAGCGGTGTGCGCAACTCGATCTCGCGTTCCAGGGCGGCGAGATTCACAGCGTCGGTGATCGGTTGGGGCCCCGCCTGGAAGAAAAAGTTGTCCCACCAAAAGGAGTCGCCGTCATAGCCGATGACGAGGCGGCCACCGTTCATCGTGTGGTCGAGGTGGTACTTGTTGCCGCGGGCGCGATGGAGAGTGAACGGCGCTACCTTGCTAAACGCGGTGAAATCGCCGGTCGCCCGGAGGCTCTCGATCTTGTCCCAATTGGCCCGCCCGCCCTTGGCTTCGATGTGTTTGCCGATGACGTCGTCGACTTCGGCGTTTACGGCGCCTGCAAGGCCCGCCGGAACTACCGCCAGGGCTGCGAGGATGAGTAACGTTGGTGGCCTCATGATGGTCTCCATTTCTTCTAGCCGCCCAGGCGGTAGCTGACCATTTCGGTATGACTGCGAAGATAGAGGTGTCCGTTGGCCAATGTCGGTGCGGTCCAGGTCTTGCCGCTGAGCGCCTCGATATTGCCGCTCTCGACATAACCGTCGGGACTCGCTTTGGCACGAACCAGCTTGCCGCGATCGGAGAGCACCAGCAGGTGGCCATCGGCGTAGATCAAGGAGCCCTTGCCGAGACCGCGTTTGGCCCAGGCCAGCTCACCCGTTTCGACCGAAACACTCTTGAAGGTGGCGTTGTCAAAGCCGTAGATATGGCCCTCGTGGACGACAGAGGTGGAGAAGTGGTTGCGTAGGTGCGGGATCTGCCAAAGCTCCTCGACCTTCGAGTCCTCGGAGCTTTCGTCGACGCGGAGAAGGGTCGCGCCGATGCCTTCGGCGCCCGAGGCGTAGATCATGTTGGGGGCGATAAAGACCGGTGAAGCGTGGGTCTCCCCCCGCGGCCACTCATGCGCCCAGACCTCGCCACCGTCGGCGTCGATGCAGCGCAACTTGCCACCAGCCACATAGACAAACCGCCGTTTGCCCATAACGTCGAGGGCGATCGGCGAGTTGTGCCCCGGGCGCCCGTCGCCGGTCGTCCAGAGCACTTCACCGGTTTTCTTGTTGAGGGCGGCGTAGGACTTGCCCTCGCCGCCGCCGCCTTCGATGACGAGCTTGTCGCCGTCGACCAGGGCCGATGTGGAGAAGCCCCAGTAGGGTCTCTGGCTGCCAAAGGCCTCGGTGAGGCTGAGAGTCCAGATCTCGGCGCCGTCCGCCGTCGCGAGCGCGGCCAGATCGCCGTGCGAACCCAGCACATAGAGAGAGTCACCATCGATCGTCGGGGTGGCTCGCGGGCCGTTGCCGAACTCGGTGTCGAGCTTCTCACCGACCACCGTGCGCCAAACCTCTTTGCCGGTCGAGGCTTCGAACGCCGCGGCGAACTCAACCGGGTCGTCTTCGTGTTCGCCGGCAAACATGGTGTAGAGGCGGTCGCCGACGATCGAGATCGCCGAGTAGCCTTCACCGATCTCGACCCGCCAGGCTTCGGGAGGACCTTCCTCGGGCCAGGTGGCCAGGAGACCTGTCTCGGTGGAGATACCGTCGCGTGCCGAGCCGCGGAACTGAGGCCAGTCTGCGGGGCCGGGCTCGGCGGCGAGTGGCGCGACGGCCAAAAGCACCGCCACGGCTACGAAGTGAACAAACAAGCTCTTTCCTTGAAACATCGAGCGCCTCCTTGAAATGACTAGGGGAGCGAAAGCGGGTTGATCGGAGATCCGGTTGATTGGCGCCGGGGTTCCCATGCCCCCCGGCTGGAAAACGCGCATTGTACCGTTTCATGGAAGAGCTGTTTCGCGGGGCCCCGACTACGGGCCGGAAACGTCTAGCGAGGCCTACGACCCTGGTGGAGTCTCCGGCTGGGTCTTGGTGCAGCTTGCTCGAATCGGATCCTCGGTCGCGGGGAGGCCGGGCCGGAGGGCTCCCGCCGGCGCGCAGGCTCGGAGAGCACCGCGGGAAACCGGCCCGCAGCCGGGGCCCCGCGACCGGGCGACAGTGACGATACAATCTGATTGAAGATGTCGACGCGTACCTTCGGCGAGAGAATCACTCGCAACGAAGACCCGCAACTGCTCACCGGCAGGGCCCTCTTTGTCGATGACGTCAACCTTCCACGGATGGCGCATGTGGCCTTTCTGCGGAGTCCACACGCGCATGCGCGAATCGGTGAGATGAACCTGTCGAGAGCCCGCGAGATGAAAGGGGTTCTTGCGGTCTACACCGCCGAGGATCTGGGCGAGTACTGGCGGCCGGGTCCTCTTCTGGTGCCCCCGCCACCGATCGAGCGTTGCCTCTTCAACGAGCGGGTCCAGGTTCCCTTGGCAAAGGGCAAGGTGCGTTTTGTCGGAGAGCCGGTGGTCATGGTCGTGGCGAGGAGTCGCTATCTCGCCGAAGACGCGGTCGCTGAGATCGAGGTGGATTTCGATCCGCTCCCCGTGGTCGTGGATCTGGAAGAAGCGCTGACGGCCGATGCGCCGCGGGTTCACGAAGATCTGGAGAACAATGTCTCGGCCCATGTCATCCAGGAAAAAGGCGACTATGAGAAGGCTCGCGCCGAGGCGCACCTGGTCGTCGGCAGGCGTCTGCTGTACGACCACGGCACGGCGGCGGCGATGGAGAACCGCGGTGTGGTCGCGGACTGGGACGATCGGGCTCGCAAGCTGACCGTTTGGGACACGACCCAGGCGCCGATTCCGATCCGCAACGGTCTTGCCGGGATGCTGGGTCTGGCCGAGAGCCAGGTTCGTGTCATTGCGCCTTTTCTCGGCGGCGGCTTTGGGCCCAAGATCATGATGTTCTACCAGGAGGAGGTCCTCATTCCATGGGTGTCTCTCCAACTGGGACGGCCGATCAAGTGGATCGAAGACCGGGAAGAGAATTTCGTTGCCACCACCCAGGAGCGCGGCCAGGTGCACGATGCCGAGATCGCGCTCACCGACGATGGGCGGATTCTCGGGCTCAAGGATGTCTTTCTGCACGACAACGGCGCGTACAACCCCTATGGGTTGACCGTTCCGATCAACAGCCAATGCACCCTTCTGGGTTGTTACGGCGTACCGAATTACTACAGTGAGTTCACGGCGGTCTTCACCAACAAGCCGATCGTCACACCCTACCGGGGCGCCGGCCGGCAGCATGGCGTGTTTGTGATGGAGCGGCTGCTGGATGTGGCGGCGCGAGAGCTCGGCATCGACCGCGCGGAGATTCGACGGCGAAACTTCCTGCCGCCGGACTCGTTCCCGCACGATCACGAAATCATCTACCAGGACTTCGCGCCGCTCGTCTACGACAGCGGTAACTATGAACCCGCTCTCGATAAGGCGCTCGAGCTGATCGGCTACGCTGAGTTTGTCGGTGAGACACAGCCGGCGGCGCGTGCCGAGGGGCGGCAACTCGGTCTGGGTCTCGTCTCCTATGTCGAAGGAACCGGTATCGGCCCCTATGAAGGAGCCCGGGTGCAGGTGGAAGCCGGTGGCAAGGTGAGCGTCGTGACCGGTATCGGCACCCAGGGACAGGGACACATGACTTCGTTCGCTCAAATCGTCGCCGATCAAGTGGGGGTCGATGTGCGCGACGTGCGGATTACGACGGGTGACACCGATCTCTTCCACTGGGGAGCCGGGACCTTCGCCAGCCGCGGAGCGGTGGTGGCGGGTAACGCCATCCACGCTGCGGCGGTCAAGGTGCGTCGCAAGATCCTCGAGCTCGCGGCGCGGGAGTTCGAGGCAGCCGAGGGGGATCTGGAGATCGTCGAGGGTGAAGTCCGAGTCAAGGGTGTGCCGGGAAAGACCATCCCACTCGGCGAACTGGCGAGCAAGGCCAACCCGATGCGTGGGGCGGTCGAGCCGGGTACCGAGCCCGGTCTGGAGGCGACCGACTACTTCGGGCCCGAGCGCGGAGCCACCGCCCGCGGTGTTCATGCGATGGTCGTCGAAGTGGACCCCGAGACCCTCGATGTCGAGGTTCAGCGTTACATCGTCGTGCACGATTGTGGCCGGGTGATCAATCCGTTGATCCTCGACGGTCAGATCCACGGTGGGGTCGCACAGGGCATCGGCAACGCCTTCTACGAGCAACTGGTGTTCAGCGAGGACGGCCAGTTGATGAATGCGTCGTTCATGGACTATCTGCTGCCGACGGCTCTCGATGTGCCGCGGATCGAGATCGGCCACGAAACGACGGCGTCGCCGCTCAACCCGTTGGGCATAAAGGGGGCGGGTGAGGCGGGGGCGATCCCGGTGGGGCCGCTTTTTGCACAGGCGGTCGAGGATGCCCTCGACGAGGACGGGCTCGAACTGCTCGAGATCCCACTCAAACCGAGCCGGCTGTGGGAGCTGCGCCAGGCGGCGCGCGCCGACCGATAGCTAGGCCGGTCTTTCATGAATGCCGTGGACTGGATCGGGTCGATCGGTGTCGGCATCCTGCTTCTGGCGTTTCTGCTCAATCTCGGCCGCCGGCTGAGCGCGACGTCCGCTTCGTATCAGGCGATGAATGTAGTGGGCGCCGGGCTGGCTTGCGCGGCAGCCGCGATGATTCCGTTCTACCCCTTCGTGTTGCTCGAAGGGACCTGGTGTCTCGTAGCTCTGATCGCCCTGCTGCGCTCCGGGGTCCGAGCGGCATGAGCCAACAGAGCCTCTCTATCGCCTACGGTATCGACGACCGGCCGCCGCTTGCCGAGGCGATTCCACTGGGGATTCAGCACGTCCTGGCGATGCTGCTGAGCAATATCGCCATCCCGGTGTTGGCGGCCGGGGCGCTGGCCTTGGCGTTCGAGGACACCGCGCTCATCATCCAGATGGTCCTGTTCATGGCAGGGGTGTCGACCATCATCCAGTCCTACCCCATCGGCCCGGTCGGCGCGCGAGTCCCCATCGTCATGGGGACCTCGATCGCCTTTCTGGGCGCCATTGTGGGAATCGGCCGCGAATACGGTTTGGCGGTGGTTTTTGGCGCCTTTCTGGTGGCCTCTGTGGTCGAAGTCGTTCTGGGCTTCTCGATCTCAAAGATCCGTGGCGCCTTTCCACCCCTGGTCAACTCGATCGTGGTGATGCTCATTGGGCTGACCTTGATTCCAGTGGGCATGGACTACGCTGCCGGTGGAAAAGGGGCAGAGGACTACGGCTCGTTCACCAACCTCGGAATCGCCGCGTTCGTCTTTGTCGTCACGGTGCTTCTGAATCAATTCGGCCGCGGCTTTGTCAGCCACGGCAGCATGCTTCTGGGTGTCGCCGCGGGCTACCTGGTGGCTCTTGGAATGGGGCGGGTGGATTTTTCTCGCGTCGCCGAGGCGGGCTGGCTCTCGTTGCCTCGACCCCTGGCGTTTGGCCTCGAGTTCGAGTGGACGGCGATCGCCGTCATGAGCTTTATCTATGTGATCTCGACCATGGAGACAATCGGGGACATCTCGGGAACGCTTGCAGCCGTCGGTCGCGAGCCGACGACCGCGGAGCTGCGCGGAGGCCTGGTTGCCGATGGTGTCATGAGTGGAGTCGCGGCTCTGTTCTCGGCGTTCCCCAACACCTCGTACTCGCAAAACGTCGGGCTGATCAATTTCACCGGAGTGGTTTCTCGCCATGTCACCGCGGTGGGCGGCGTGTTTCTGGTTGGGCTTGGTTTTGTCCCCAAGGTGGCGGCGCTCTTTGCCACGATCCCGCCCTCGGTAATCGGCGGTGCCGGCCTCATCATGTTCGCGATGATCTTCTCGAGCGGTGTGGCGATGTTCTACCGGGGGGTCGAGCTCGACCGACGCAATCTCGTGATCCTGGCGGTGGCGCTGGGGCTTGGCCTCGGAGTCGAGTTGCGGGGCGAAGTGCTGGCACACTTTCCCGACTGGGTACGCACCTTCTTTGGCTCGGGGTTGATCACCGGCGGTTTGACAGCGCTGGTTCTGAATTTGGTCCTGCCGCGACACCGCGACCCGTGACGAGCCTCGCGTGGTTTGGCGTTGTGGGGAGGCCGGGCCGGAGGGCTCTCGCGGCGCGAAGGCCCCGCGCCGCTGCGGCGCAGCTATTTGGAAGCCGAGCACCGCGGGAAACCGGCACGTAGCCGGGGCCCCACAACGCATAATGCAAAACGGTTTGACACCCGCAAGTCGATCTGTTGGGATAAACCGCTCGCGAATCGTCAAGTCAAGGCAAACAGGGGGGATGCGGCGATGAGAATCTCTTTTCTCAAGGCACCGACCGGAGGCATCATCGGGCTCGAGATGATCACCTTTGTCGAGCCGCTGGGGATGGAGTGTGTGGCGGGCGGGCTCGAACCGGAAGGACACGAATGCCAGATCGTCGATCTGCGGATCGATGGTCCCGAGGCGGGGATGGAGAAGGTCAAGCGTTTCGCCCCGCAAGTCGTCGGTCTGCAGTGCAACTTCACCACCGAGCGCTATCGGATGCTGCGGCTGGCCCGACAGGTAAGGGAAGAGATGCCCGGCACCAAGGTGCTTCTTGGCGGCCACGATGTCTCGCGCGACCCCAACTGGTTTTACCATCCGTCGATCGACGTCGTGGCGATTGGGGATGGTGAAGAGATCATGCCGGGTGTCGCGCGCGCTTTCGATGAAGGCAAAGATCTTAGGGACATTCCGGGTCTGATGATCAACGAGGCCGAAGGCCCGGTTTTTACCGGGCACGCGCCGGCACGGCGGGACATCGATGACTTGCCGATGCCCGCCCGACATCTGATCGACGACTACGCCGACAACTACTACATCAATTTCCGCCGTCCGCTGGCGCTTCTCGAGACGGCCCGCGGTTGTCCTTTCAAATGCAACTTTTGTTCGGTGTGGAAGTTTCACGAATCGACATTTCGTGAAAAGTCCCCCGAACGCACGGTCGCCGAACTCGCCGCGATCAAGGCGCCCAACGTCTTTATCACCGACGACATCTTCTGGATGAACGTCAAGCGTGGACGGGCGATGGCAAGGGCGCTCAAGGAGTCCGGGATCAAAAAGCACTACACGGTCCAGACCCGAAGCGACATCATCTGCAGGTTCCCCGAACTGATCGAGATGTGGAAGGATTGCGGAGAGCTGTCGATCTTTATCGGTCTCGAGAAGATCGACGACGCGGGTCTCGATTCGGTCAACAAATCGAACACCGCGGAAAACAACGACCGAGCGATCGAAATTTTGCGCGACCTGGGTGTGGGTTACACACCTAACTTTATTGTCGACCCGAGCTGGGAGCGAAAGGACTTCGACAAGCTCAAGCGTTGGATCGACAAGACCGGGGCGTACAACAGCGGCTTCTCGGTGCTCACACCGCTACCGGGAACGGATCTCTGGGACGAGACCAAAGACGATCTCGTCACCGAAGACTGGGAGCTCTTCGATATCGTCCACACGGTACTCCCGACCAGGCTGCCGATCGACGAGTTCTACCGCGAGTACGCCGGGCTGTGGCAGCATGCTTTGGATGTGCGCTATCAGGTGCGCGGGCGCTTCAAGACCTATCTGGGTCTGATGGCCGCGATGGCGACCGGCAAGGTGACATACAGCGCGCTGCGCAAGGGGATGCGGCTGGGTCTCTCCAAGCTCTCGGACCCCGAGTCGTTTATGCGCGCCCATCGCGGCAGCGAGGCGCGGTTGGCCGAGGCGCGCGAACTGGTCGGGGCTGGCGTCTAGGAACTAGCTCTTTCGCGTGCTGACGCGGGTAATCGAGATGACCATGAGAATGGCGCCTGCGATCTGGATCGCAGTACTAGGGGGGGGAGTACTAGGGGGACAGGATACTTACCTGTCACCTAGTTTCTAGCGAGCTGGTCGGGGCTGGCGTCTAGGAACTAGCTCTTTCGCGTGCTGACCTGGGTAATCGAGATGAGCATGAGAATGGCGCCGGTGATCTGGATCGGCCCCAGGCGGGAGCCGTTGATCACATAATCGAAGAGCACCGCCGAGAGGGGCAGGCAAAGCTCGCAGATTGTGGCGGTCATGGCCCGGACCCGCTGCAGACCCCAGTAGTAGAGAAAAATGGCTCCGCTGCCGGTGGTCAGAGCAATGATCAGAATAGTTCCCCAGTGGGCAGAAGTGACCCTGCCGAACGGAAAGGCGGCGATGCCGCCATCTCCGACACCGGAACCGAGAAGCAACAGGGCGGTGGCAACGGTCGTCACACCATAGCGCCCGAACGTGGCTTGCCAGAAGTCGAGCGACCCCAGAAGTTTCTTGCCGAGAACCGTCGCCGAGCCAAAGCAGGCGGCGGCAAGAATCGCAAAGAGGGCTGCCTGCGCCGTGCTGCCTTCGCCGGATAGATCCGGCAGGCGGCCGCCGAACGTGAGGAGATAACCGCCGGAGATCGCCAGGGTTGCCCAGAGAAGAAACCTCTGTGTCATACGCTCGCCCAAAAGAACAGCGGCCAACAAGATGGCAAAGAGGGGTTGCAGCTTTTGCAGCAACACGACAACGCTCAGCTGGTTGAAGTTGACCAGAAAGAGAGCTTTGACGATGGCCAGGGTGCCAAAGACCCCGCCCACTAGAGCGACCAGAACAAGGGTCGACCACTCCCGCGCCGACAGACGGGCAAGGCGCGCGTAGCAGCCCGACAGGAAAGGCTGCATGAGAAGAAAGGGCACAGTGTGAAGAAGAAACACGACAAACGGCACCGGAAGCTCGAAGAGCCGCGGTGTTAGCACGACGCCATCGAGGCCCCATAGAGCAGCGGCGAGACAGATGGCCAGGGCTGCCGGAGTACGTCCGCTCATCGATTGGGTCCCAAGAAAGACGACGGATCTTAACGTGTGTCGGGTTTCCGGCGGCTGGATGCGGTGGCTTCGAGAACGATCGGGCGCGATGAGATGAAATCCGGCGAGGGTGCCGGCTTGGCCCAACGGGTCACGATGCGGACCGGGACACCGCGGCCGTGCCGAAGAGCTACGGCCACCAGATGCTCACCGGGGGCACGAAAAAGGTTGAACTGCCAGTCGCGCGGATCGTCCTCGGTGCGCCGAGCGAAGCGTGCGTTCATCACGCCTTCTTCCGGGAAACGGAAGACGGCGGCATCGAGCAGCAGAGAAAAGCCGGTACCACGGGCTTTTAGATAGGCCTCCTTGAGGGTCCAATAGGCAAGAAATCGGTCCTGGCGATCCTGCCCTTCGAAGAGCTTGAGATCCGCTGCCTCCTCCGGGGCGAAACTGTGCTCGGCCATTCGCAAGGGATCCAGACTGCGCTGGGTGCTTTCGACATCGACTCCCCCGGTTTTGCCAAGTGTGATGAGGCAAACTACGAGACGGTCGGTGTGTGCGAGATTGAAATCGAGTGAAGTCGCTTCAGGGTCGTTGACGATCCGCGGTCTTCCGTGCTGTCCCGCTTGGAACGTCCAGTTGGCGGGATCCCTTCCCGCAAAGTGTGAAAGGGCGGAGCGGGCGAGGGCGCGGCCGGTCAGAAAGAGTCGTTGGGCAAGCGGGTGACCCATCGAATCATGCCGTTTGCGCTCCTTGTCGGATAGCAGCTCGAGGGCCTCCGGCGCGTACGTCTCGGAGGTCCAGTCGTCGGGGGAAGCCAGAAATAGGTGGGCTTCGGCCGCCGGATCGTGCGCCAGGAGTGTGGGTGAAGAGTCCGGCTGTTTGTTCTTTGTCATGTTGAACGCGGATGCCAACCGGGGGAGGCTACCTCAGAGCGTCCGCCGAGGTCAGATCGGGAGGTACGGTTATGCTCTTCTGGATGGATACCCAGCCGGTCTACACCTCGCGTGTTCGTATTGAACGGATCAAGGGCCCGGTGCGCAAGGCCTATCTGCCCGAAACCCCCGACCCGGTCGTCTTTGGCGTCCACTCAGAGGTCGCCGCGCACTACGGTGTACCCGAAGATGCCTTCCCGCCCCATGCCACCACCCTCGACTATGTCGTCGCCGCGGCAGGCGGCTGACTGACCGGGACCTTTGCCGGAGCGCTGGAAGCGCGCGGCCCGAGGCTCGACGAGGGGGATCTGACGGCGGAAGTTGTGGGCACGGTGGAGAAGGATGGCAAGGTGCTGGTGATCCGCAGGGTCGAGGTGACCTATTCGCTCGCTGTCGGCGCCGAGCACCACGAAACGGCCAAGAGAGTGCACGAGTTCCACGCCGAGTACTGCCCGGTGGCGCGGTCGATCAGTGGTTCGATCGATATCGCGACAAAGCTTGAGTTTCGCTAGTCCGAGATCTTCGGCTGGCGGTAGCGGTTCGGCCGGAGTCTCCTCAGGGCACGGCGTGCGCTACTCGAACTCCTGGGGTGTCCTGGAGGCGCGCGCCTCGGTTTCCCTCGCGCCGGGCCAGTTCGGACTCCCATGTAGTTGCCGTTGCGCTCGGTCAAACGTCCCTGGTGGAGCCTCCGGCCGGGCCGCTGCCGTGTTCGCGGATTCGAACCAGACCGCTCAGTCTGACCGGCGCGTGGATCGCGCGAGCGAAGATTTGGAGGCGTTGCGAGGATCCAACGCGGTGAGCAGAGGCGAGACGAGGAGAAGCGATTCGCCGCACCGCAGCGGCCTCCGCGGTAGACCTCACATCTGTGGATTCGATCAGCACGGCCGGCAGGGGCGCCGGCCGCTTCAACGGAGCGAGGAGACGCACGAATCGCCCGAGGTGAGTCTCCGGCGAGCCCGCTGGATCGCATAAGCCTCGCAGCGAAGCGAGCCGATCCAGGGGCCGGGCCGGAGAGCTGGCTATAGAGTCGCGGCTTGAGTGGGTTGTGAGCAGATCAGCAAGGGGAGAGCGGAGATGTTCGAAATCGAGTCGGTTGAGTCGAAGAACGAGATCGTCGAGGCACTGCGGGCCCAGCGAATCGAGATCGGCGACTATCTGGACGGCTTTCCAATCGAACGATTTCTGACCCCCCAAGGTGACAAGTGGTCTCCTGAAGGCCACCTCCGACACTTGGTCAAGTCGGTCCGCGCGGTGACCGGCGGTTTGCGGATCCCCAAGCTCCTGCTGGCCGCCCGCTTTGGGATCTCCTGGCGGGGCTCGCGAAGTTTCGACGAGGTGAAACAGGTGTATCTCGGTGCTTTGGACGCCGGTGCCAAGGCCGGCCGCTTTGGCCCCTCGGGGGATCGGCCGGAGCTGCCGCCCGAGGAATGGAAAGACATCGTTTTCGAACGATGGCGGAGCTCGGGTGAGGAGTTGGTTGCGGCAATCGCCCCGTGGTCCGAAAAGGCTCTCGATCACTACCGGCTGCCACATCCCCTGCTTGGCAAGTTGACGGTGCGAGAGATGCTGTTCTTTACCCTCTACCATAACGGTCACCATGCCCGTCGGATCAACGAGCGGGTGCCGAGCGAGTAACCGGCTGGCCCTGTCCTGCTAGAATCGGAAGCGTTGTCGAAGCAAACGAAAGGACTCTTTGGTCGGCTCAAGGGCGCGCTTGCCGAAAAGCAGGGCGAGGGTACTGCGGAGCGCCGCGTGAGCAAACGCATCGAGTTGCCGATCCCGGTTCACTCGAGAATCGGTCAGGGCGAGGAAGAAGAGGCCCGCCTCCAGGACATCAGCGTTCAGGGACTGAGACTGATTGGAGGGACTGGTGGCCTCCTCGGTGAGTCGGCAAGTATCCGTTTTGACGGGTATCCGGGTATTTGCCAATCATTTTCACTTGTCGGCAAGGTAGTGCGAGTGGTGGAGGAAGAACCCGGCGGTGTGGCTATCGAAATCGACCGCCGCGAAACGCCGGTCGAGTCTCTCAAACAGTACCGGCAACTTGTGTTGCACTACATCCGCCACAAACCTCTGCTCGACGAGGTGGATTCCGGACTCTTCGAGGGTCAGTGTGAGTCATGTGGCTGGCTTGGTCATGTCAGCGCTCGCAAGCCTTGCTGCCCGCGCTGCGCCGACGAGCACGTGGTCCCAGTGCGCAAGTGAAGGCGTGGTTCGCTCTTCCGTTGCGGGCAGCTGGCCCCGCACTTCAACCAGGAACCCACCCAGAGGAGACTCGAAATGCCGTCCCGTATTGAACCCATCACGACAGACCAGACCACCGATGAAGACCTGAGGCAGCTACTCGACGACGGTGCCAATGGCTGGTGGAAGGACACCGAGATGTTCGGGGTCATCGGTCGCGTCCCGGATCTCCTCAAGACCATCGTGCCGGTGTTTGGTGCTTTTTTTGGTGGTGGCCGTATTGAACCGCACATCCTCGAAATGATGCGTGTCAAGACCGGCCAGATGAACGACTGTCATTACTGAAGCACCGTTCGTACCGCTGCCGTGCGCAGCGATGTGGAGCCCAAGGAGAAGAGCATTCTTTCCGGTGATTACTCTTCGCTCAGCCGCCGCGAGGCGTTGGCCGTCGAGCTGGCGGAGCGGATGGCGATGGATCCGCACTCGGTCGACGACGATTTTTGGCAGACGCTCAAGGAGGAGTTCAGCGACGATGAGCTCGTCGAGTTGACCTTTGCCACCAGCATCTTCAACTGGGGCAACAAGTTCAACATCACTATGCGGCTGGACACCGACGGCGTCGAGTACCCCAAGGGCATGGAGTACAAGGATGCGACGACTTTCTGGCGCCAGACCCCGGGCCGCGACAGGTGACCGGGGAGGAAGCACTCGACCAGATCCTCGAGGCCTGGCGGACAAACAACCGGATCAACTTCTTTCTCATCGACGCGATCGGCGCGGAAGGGATGAAGAGCACGTTGTCGAAGCGTGGGGGTCGAAACGTGGTGCGGCAGTTCTGCCACCTGCACAACAACCGTGTCTGGCAGCTGGAGAAGAGGGCCAAGGATCTGGCCGGTGGGCTTCACAAGTTCGAGACCTACGACGAGCCGGGAAAGCGCGAGCTAAAGAAGTGTCTCCGTGAAAGTGGTGAGAAGGTCGAGATCTTTTTTGCCGACTGTCTGGCCGGCAAAGCCAAGAGACGGGGGTTCAAGAAAGGCGTAGTCACCAACCTGAGCTACCTGATCGCGCACGAGAGCCACCACCGGGGGAATA
>JAOTZA010000181.1 GCA_029861655.1 Acidobacteriota bacterium
GTGTCCGCGGAGCGGAATCGGTGAGATCACTCTGCCGAGCCTGCAACCGGGTTCGTCGATCATGCCGGGCAAAGTCAACCCTGTCATCCCGGAGTCGGTGTTGATGGTCGCGGCTCAAGTCATCGGCAATGATGCGGCGATCACCGCCGCCGGCATGTCGGGTGTCTTCGAGCTGAACGTCATGATGCCGGTGCTGGCCTATAACCTGCTGCAGTCGATCGACATCCTGGCCAATGCTTCGCGGATGTTGGCCGACCGTTGCGTGTCGGGTCTCGAGGCCAATCATGAGCGAGCGAGGGACATGGTCGAGAAGTCACTCGCCATGGTGACGTCGCTCGCCCCCAAGATCGGCTACGACAAGGCCGCGGAGATCGCCAAGGAGGCGTTCAAGACCGGCCGCACGGTGCGAGACTTGGCGACAGAGAAAGGGGTGCTGCCTGCGGACGAGCTCGAACGCGCCCTGGACGCCCGCGCCCAGACCGAGGGTGGGGTGAAAGGCTAGACTGCAGGGCGCCGCGGCCCGATCGGAGTCTCCGCAGGGAGTCTTCTCGAAAGACTGCGCGCTACTCAGACTGCGGGTGACTCAGAGGCGCGCGCCTCGGTTTCCCTCGCGCCGGATCGATTCGGACTTCGTCGGCTGGCGGCGGGCGCTCGGTCAAACGTCCCTGATGGAGCCTCCGACCGGTCCGCAGGGAACGTTGCAGGGATTCGTTCAGCCTTTGCGAAAGTGAGTTCGTCAAGACGGTGATCAGGCGGCCGGCGCTCACCGCAGCCCGGTCGAATGCCCGGCGGGAACGCTGTGAGCCTGCGAGCGCAGGGAAGTCGCCGGAGTCCAGCGCTCGTCCGCGCGGGCGAACAACGAAGCGCGAGCAAGCTCCTCCAAGGGTGAGCAGCGAGCGCTGTTTCCAGCCGAGCATTCGACCGGGCTGCAGCAAGCCGGCCGCCTTTCGCCGCAGTAGGATTCGGGAGTGGACTCCGACGGGCCGCAGCGCCGCATCCTGCATTGCGACATGGACTGCTTCTACGCGGCGGTTCACATGCGCGACGATCCGTCTCTGGCCGGTAAACCGGTGGTGATCGGCGGTAGCCCGCAGGGCCGCGGCGTCATCGCCGCGGCGAGCTACGAGGCACGCAAGTTCGGTATCCGATCCGCCATGCCGTCGGCGCAAGCCGTGCGGCGCTGCGACCATCTTGTCTTTATCAAGCCCGACTTCAAGCGCTACCGTGCCGAGTCGTTGCGAATCTTCGACATCTTCGAGAGTTTCACGCCGATGGTCCAGGCGGTGTCGATCGACGAGGCGTATCTCGATGTCTCCGAACATCTCGAGCCGTGGGGCAGCGCCACTGCGGTTGCGCAGGCCATCCGGCGTGCGGTGAAGAAGGAGCGCCACCTGACGGTGAGCGTCGGGGTCGGCCCCAACCGGCTGATCGCCAAGATTGCGTCGGATCATGACAAACCCGACGGACTGACGGTGGTGCCGCCAAAGAAAGTGGCAGCTTTTCTTGCACCGATGTCGGTCAGATGTCTCCCGAGTGTCGGGCCGGCGACGGAGAAACGTCTGGTGGCGAAGGGTTTCGAGCTGGTACGCGACCTGCGCCGCGCCCCGGCTGATGAGCTCGAGCGACTCTTCGGCAAACACGGGCGAACGCTCTTCAACTACTGCCGTGGAATCGATGAACGACCGGTGCGGCTCGTGCGCGAGCGCAAGAGCGTTTCCAGTGAGACGACCTACGAAGAAGACATGGCGCTTGTCGAAGAGATGCGGGCAGAGCTCGACAGGCTGGCTGCGAGCGTCGGTCGGAGCCTCGGGAAGCGCGATCTGTCGGCTTTCACCGTGACCATCAAGGTGCGCTACGGTGACTTCACCACGATCACTCGCTCACAGACACTGGCGACACCGACGCGCGACATCGAGGTTATCGGTGGCGTGGCGCGACGGCTCTTGAGCAAGAGCGAAGCCGGCCAACGGCCGGTGCGGCTTCTGGGTGTTGGAGTCTCGAACTTGCTCCACGGTCGCCTCGAGCAGCTGTCGCTATGGACGGACTAGGGTTTGTGTCCCCTGCGCCATTTCTCGAGCTCTCGACGCTCCTTCTTTGTCGGTCTGCCGAGCCCTGGTTCGCGTCCCCAGCTTTGTCTCTTCTCTCCACGCTCCGAAGCGGCCGGTTCCGCCGGTTCGGGGCGCGGTGGGCTGTGGTCCAGGTAGACCCGAGCCGCCTCAGCCTTGGGAAGTGGCTTGCTTCTGAGCTCGACGACCTCGAGGAGCCGGCTCCAGTCTCCATGCGCGAACTCGACGCGGTCGCCGATGGCGAGGAGTCGATGAGGTTTGGCGATCAGGCCGTTGACGCGCACCCGGCTCGCCGAGCAGGCGCGGGTGGCCCGAGTGCGGGTCTTGAACATCCGCGCCACCTGTAGCCATTTGTCGAGACGCACACTCATCTGAGTCGTCGCCAGGATACCGATTCTCGCTCCCGGCGGCTGTTTGCCGCTGCGTCGATCCGATAGATTTCGGAATCCGCGCCCGGGCCGTCGTACTAATATGAGGCCGTGCTCCTGCGCTCGCAGAAACGGCTACTGCTGCTGCTCGTGGCACTCCTCGTGCTGCTGGTCGCGTCGGCCTTTCTCTACATGGTGGGGATGGCGCTTCTCGAGGGTAAGTCGCGGGGGTTCTGGGAAAGCCTGGGATTCGTGGGCGAAACGCTCTCGACTACCGGCTACGGCGCCGATGCCCGCTGGACCCATCCGGCGATGGTGGTGTTTGTCGTCGTTCTCCAGTTTCTCGGCGTCTTCCTGATCTTTCTGATCTTCCCGATCTACCTCATTCCGTTTCTCGAGGAGCGTTTCGAGGTCCGGCTACCGCGATCGGCACCTGCCGCTCGTGGCCACGTCCTGGTCTACCGATACGGCCCGCCGGTGGCGACCCTGCTGCGTCTCGTTCGAAACGCCGGTCTCGAAACGGTCGTGGTCGAGCCCGATTCGGCGCAGGCCCGCCGGCTGGTGGAGCGCGGTTTCGCCGTGGTCTCGGGCCGTCTCGAAGACGGCGTCCTGGAGGGCGCTGGTCTCGAACACGCTCGGGCGCTGGTCGCCAATGGTGCCGACGACGAAAATGCCGCGGTCATCTTGGGTGCCCGCCAGAGCGGCTTCACCGGCGATGTCCTGGCTGTGGTCGAGGAGCCCTATCACCGGAAGCCCATGATGCTGGCCGGCGCGACCGCGGTCTACACGCCACGCCACATCCTAGGGGCCGCTCTTGCCGCCCGCGCCAGCGAGCGCATCAGCCCGCGAGTCGAAGGGGCGCAACTACTCGGTGACCGTCTGGTTGTCAGCGAAGTGCGGATCGAGAGCCACAGCGAGTTGGCGGGTCTGACCCTGGCGGGTAGCCGGTTGCGCGAACGCGCCGGCGTCAACGTCATCGGCCAGTGGGTTGCGGGTGAGCTGGTCGGCCATCCGACCGCCACGACACGCCTGGCGCCTGGTGGGATTCTGCTCGTAGCGGGCAGCGCCGACAGCGTGCATCGACTCGCCCAGCTAGGGGCGGGAGCCACTCCGCTGCGCCGATCCGGAGCTTTCTTGCTAGCCGGCTACGGGGAGGTGGGGCAGAAGGTGGCACAGTTGCTGCGCGACGCCGGTGAGGAGGTTCGCGTCATCGACAAGAAGCCCGGTGACGGGGTCGACGTGGTGGGCGACATCCTGGACCACAGGGTCCTGGAGCGCGCCGACGTGCGTCACGCGCAGGGAATGATCCTGGCGGTAGATAGCGACAGCGCCACGCTATTCGCAACCGTGATCCTCAAGGACTACGCGCCGGAAATCCAGGTCATCGCACGGGTCAACGAGGCCCAAAACGTCGAGCGGATCCACCGCGCCGGCGCCGAGTTCGCGCTGTCTCTCAGCGAAGTCTCGGGTCAGATTCTGGCGGCGCGGCTCCTGGGGCAGGAGGGGATCTCGGTCGGACCCCAGATTCGAGTTCTCAAGGCGTCGCCAGCGGCTTTCACCGGCAAGAACCCGGCCCAATTGGAGCTGCGCGAGCGCACCGGAGTCTCGATCGTCGCGGTCGAGCGGGGAGAGCGTTTGCGGGTCGAACTCGACCCGGATTTTGTCTTTGAAACCGGAGATGTCGTCTACGTCTGCGGCAACGAGCAGGCGATCGAACGGTTCTTGGGAGAGTTTCCCGAGGAGAGCTAGCTGGCAGCCCGCGGTAGGAGTCCTCATGGCGTCGCAGCAGGGGCTCGAGGCGGTCTGCTGTGTTACCGCTGCTCGACAATGCTCCGGCATTGCCTGCGTCGCGGTGCCTTGCATCCGACCTCGAGGCGCTCACAACGACGCCGTGAGGACTCCTACTATGGGCTGCTAGTCGTTTCGCAGCGCGGCGATCTCGCCGTCGCGGCGTTCCTCGATGCGGGTGCGCTCGCGGCGGTACTCTTCTTCCTCTTCGGTTCGTGCGTCCGGATCCGGGGTCTTGGCCAGGCGGTCGTGGTGCAGAATCTCGAGCTCGGCCAGCGAGGCCTCGGCCCGCGAGCGAGCGTCGGCTGCCTTCTCGCGGTCCGCGGGGCTCAGGGCGTCCTCTCGTGGACCCTCGATGCCACGATCGGCGAGCTTTTCGAGGGCGATTTCGTAGGCTGATTTCACGATGGCGACAGACTACCACCGGTTCCTGTTTGTCTTTGTCGACGGCATCGGTCTGGTCCCCGCGGCGCCCAGCAACCCTTTATCGGAGACGCCATCAGCCGAGCTGTTCGCCCTTCTCGGTGGGCCTTTGACGATCGAGCAGACTCAGAGCGCGGAGGGGGTTCTTTTAAAGCCCATCGATGCGACCCTTGGTGTTGACGGCCTGCCACAGAGCGCCACCGGGCAGACGGCGCTGCTTACCGGTGTCAACGCCCCGCTCCGCCTTGGCAGACATATCACCGGCTTTCCCGGACCTCGGTTACGGAAGATCGTCGAGGAGTCGAGCATTCTGCTCCACGCCTCCAGACGGGGTCACAGTTCGACCTTTGCCAACGCCTATACGGAGCAGTACCTGCGTCGGCTCGAAGACGGAAGTGTCCGGCGTTCAGTGACGACGTGTGCCGTCCAAGCCGCGGCAGTTCCGTTTCGGACGCTTGCTGACCTGGAACGAGGACGAGCAGTGACATGGGACATCGAGGGCGACCTGGCCGCCGATCGAGCCGGCGTGCCGATCGAGCGCGTTGACTCGGTCGTCGCGGGGCGGCGTCTTGCCAAACTGGCCAACAGTCACCGGTTGACCCTCTTTGAAACGTTTCTGCCGGATACCGTCGGGCACGGTCGCACCGCGCTTCCGGCCGCCGAGGTCGTGCGCCGTCTGGATGGACTGCTCGGAGGAATCCTCGGCGCGCGCAGAGCCGACACGACCGTTATTCTGACCAGCGACCACGGCAATTTCGAAGACAACCGGACACGAACCCACAGCCGCGCACCGGTGCCCCTTCTCGTGGTGGGCCCCGCCGCCCGACATTTCTCCGAGGTCGAATCGATTCTCGAGGTGACGCCGGAGCTTCTTGGGCTGCTCGGGCCGCGAGTTTGATACCAGCCCGAAGCCACGATTTGAAAGACGTGCCGAAGGTGAGAGCCAGAGCGAAGGCGTGCGCCTATGTTGCGCGTGGAGGCGTCAGGTTGGCGCGGTCGCAAACTGCTAACCTTGAGGGCTCCAACGGATCGGTCCGATCGAGGCTCGATTCAGACCGCGAGATCCGACACCAAGATCCGGCACTAGATTTGCTGCGCGAAGGGCGCGCCCGTGACAGCGTCGCAGCCGAACAATAGAAAAGCGAGGAAGGATGATCGAGGCTCAAGGACTGACTCGCCGCTACGGTAACTATGTTGCGGTGGATGATGTGTCGTTCAATATCGCCGAGGGCGAGATCGTCGGCATCCTGGGCCCGAACGGGGCGGGAAAGACGACGACCCTCAGGATGATCACCGGCTTTCTGCCGCCGACCCTGGGGAGGATCACGGTCAACGGCACGGACCTCGTGAGCGATCCGGTGGGCGCCCGCCGCCATCTCGGCTATCTTCCGGAGAATGTCGCCCTCTACCCCGACATGCGGGTGAGCGAGTACCTGGCGTATCGCGCGCGGCTCGAAGGACTGGGGCGCTCGGAGGCCGCTTCGAGAATAAACCGCTCGGTCGAGAGATGTCTCCTGACCGACGTCAAGGACCAGATCATCGGTACCCTGTCCAAGGGTTACCGCCAACGAGTGGGTCTGGCCACGGCGATCCTGCACCGACCCCGCGTTCTGGTTCTCGACGAGCCCACTGTCGGGCTCGACCCCAAGCAAATCATCGCGATCCGCGAGCTGATCCGCGAACTGGCGAGGGAGAGCACGCTGTTGTTGTCAACCCACATCCTTCCCGAGGTGGAGCTCCTGTGCGACCGCGTCATGATCATCGATCGTGGCAAGATTGTCGCCGAGGGGACACCCGAAACCCTGAACGAGCAGTGGATGGGCAATCCGGCGGTTCGTGTCGGCTTGGCG
>JAOTZA010000182.1 GCA_029861655.1 Acidobacteriota bacterium
ATTCGCTGGCGAGGCGGTCAGCTCGAGCTTCTCGACCAGACTCGACTGCCGAGGGAAGAGACGTGGCTTGAGTGCCGGACCCCGGAGGACGTGGTGGGGGCGATCTACCGGCTTTCGGTCCGCGGTGCCCCAGCGATCGGTGTGTCGGCGGCCTATGGGATGGTCGTCGGACTAAGAACCCGCAAGGAGGGTCAGAGCCTCGACGACCGTTTTGCCGAGGTGGCGAAAGATCTTGGAAAGACCCGCCCCACCGCTGTCAACCTGCTCTGGGCGATCGGCAAGGCCACCGAGGTCTTTGCTCAAAGCACCGGCAAGGACGACGACCAGCGCGTCGATGACCTGCTGACGTGGGCGCATACCGTTCACGCCGACGACATCGCCGCCAACCAAAAGATGGGAGCTCACGGCGCGACTCTTTTTGCCGAGGGCGATCGCGTTTTGACCCATTGCAACACCGGGGCGCTTGCCACTGCCGGCTATGGCACCGCGCTTGGGGTGATCCAGTCCTCGTGGGCCGCCGGCAAGCTGGCGATGGTCTGGGTGGACGAGACGCGGCCGCTTCTCCAAGGCGCGCGCTTGACCACCTGGGAGCTCCAGCGGCTCGGCATTCCGTTCAAATTGGTGACCGACTCGAGCGCCGGTTCGTTGATGGCGCGAGGACTGGTGGATCGGATCGTTGTCGGTGCGGATCGCATCGCCGCCAACGGCGACGCCGCCAACAAGATCGGCACCTATACCGTGGCGGTACTGGCCAACCGACACGACGTGCCGTTCTATGTGGCAGCACCGCTTTCGACCATCGACCGCACCACCGCGACCGGCGATGACATCCCGATCGAAGAACGATCCGCCGAGGAAGTGACGACGGTTTTCGAAACCCGTGTCGCCCCCCTGGATGCACCGGCAGCAAACTTCGCCTTCGATGTCACCCCCAACGATCTGATCGCCGCTGTCATCACTGATGCCGGTGTTCTCAACGCCCCTTACACGCAGTCGATCGCTGAGGCCTTTGCCGCGCGCGAGAGAGGAGAAGCATGACGATCAAACTCTACGATAACGATAGTGGTGCCGAGCTCGGCTCCCTGACGGAGGAACAGCTTCAGTTTCTGATCGACCAGTTGGAGGAAGAGACTCCCGAAGACCAGGATTACTACCTCAATCCGATGACCGTCGACCTGCTGGCCGAGCGCGGTGGCGATGAGGGCTTGATCGAGCGCCTCCGGCGGGCGATGGGTGGCAACGAAGGCCTCGAAGTTCGCTGGGAACGGAGCGCCTAGTCTTCCACCGGCAGCACCATCAACTCGCCGATCATGCCGAGAGCCGCATGCGGGAAGATGTGACAGTGGAAGAGCCAGCGCCCGACGGCGCCACCCGTGGCTTGACCGCTTCTTGTCGGGCGATCGTCCAGGCGCACCCGAAACTCCAAGGTATGACCTGGCTGGATGTCGACAGTGTCGACGAACTCCGGGTTCTTGTACCTGAACAAGGTCTTGCCGCCGCGCTTCATGCGGATCGGTTGAAAAGAGAATCCGTGGAGGTGAAACGGGTGGTGAGCCATGGTCTCGTTGGCGACTTCTAGGGTCAGCAAGTCTCCAACCCGCGCGTACCGAGTCGAGCGGATGTGGGGAACGTCGCGGTAATCCCCCGTGGAGGCATGGTCGAAGCCTCCGACGATTCCGTCGATCGCTGCCGGTGGGGCGGTCAAACGGATCTTGCGGTTCGCGGTTCCCGGAAGCGACGGAAGGATCGCTTCGGGGTCGAGCAGTTTTGCGTTGGCGACCGGTAGGGTCTCTACGGGCCGGTTGATTCTGGGGTCCGTGAGCAGCGGGGTCTTGGTGCGGAGTTTGAAGAAGTCTTCCGCTGGAAGGGTTCCGACAATGCGGATATGGAGCACCGGCACGGTAGGAGTCCTTGCGAAACCGCTACCCGTATGTGAATAGTCCCGGGTCCACAGGGTCAGAATCTCGCCCACCCGGCCGCGGACCAGGAGTACCAAGTCCGCTCGATTCGCGGGGGCCAGAAGAACCTCGCGCTTCTCGTACTTGGTGACTAGGGAGCCATTCTTCCCCCCTTCCAGCCGGACCTTGTCCAGCAGACCGCCTTCCCCGCCCACCCGAAAGAGGGGAAGCGCCCACCCGGCTTCGTTGGTGAGGCGGAGGCGAAAATAGCGATGGATTGCGGCGTTTACAACCTGGAGTCGCAGCCCCTCACCCGCCATCAAGTCGATCGTTTCGGCGTCGGTCCCCAGTGGTCCGGGAGAAGACGGGGAGCCGCCGCGCGCCGCCGGTACGACGCCATTGGTCAGCACCCATTGGCCCATATTGACGCGGCACGATTGAAATCCCGCGGCGCAGTTGCTGCCGGGCTGGACGTTCGGCACCACGCCGGCTGCAAGAGGAGTGTCGAGGCGGCGTCCCGAATCGGTGAGCGGTGTTTCGCAAAGATCTCTTGGTACCGGAAAGGCGTTGTTGCCGGGAAACAGAGAGGGTCCCGACCAGGGTAGCGACTCATCCTGCGGAAACGTCTCGAAATCGTTGGCGCCGGGCTCCTTGCAAACGGTGACATCGGCGAGCATCAGGGTTCTCTTCTTGCGTGGCAGCACCCCCCGTCTCTTCAGCTTCTTGTCGCGCTTGTCGGTGACGATGATCGGGCCATACAGCCCTTTCCAGACCTGGTTGCTGGGCTTGATGTGTGGGTGGTACCAGAAGATCCCGGGCCGGGTCACCTTGAACCTGTAGGTGTAACTGCCGCCGGGGAGAACCTCGTTCTGCGTCACCGGCGTGCCGTCGCTCTTGTTGTTGACCTCGATACCGTGCCAGTGAATGCTCGACGGCAGAGGCAACTCGTTCTTGAAGCGCACGGTGACGGTGTCGCCGACGTTGACGTCGATCTGTGGTCCCGGGATCGTGCCGTTGAAAGCAAAGACACTCTCAGGCTGGCCGTCTCGGTCGAGATCGATCATGGCCTCCCGAGCCACGATGCGGGTTTCGAAGACCTTGGGTCGTGGGTTGGTGTCTTGTGCGGTCCGGATCTTGGCGAGTCCGGCGCCTGCGCTCGCTGGCAGGCAGAGGCTCGCGATCAGTGCGGTGACGGTGAATCGGGCGAGCCGCGGGGCCTCAAAAAACACTCCGCCAACTGCCGTCCACAGTTGTGATCTCAAAGTGCGCGTCGTCATAGAGGCGGCATTCTCCTCCAAGGTGATTTCCACCACAAGCCCCGTCGGGGTGGGATCGGTCCGGGTTGCTGACCCGCCAGATCGCGATAGGGTCGGGCGGCTCGCGACATCCGATCTCCGATTCAGCAAAGGAACCTATCCATGACCGCAATTTCTGATTCACTCACTCGGCCGCTTCGGTGCGCATTCCTGTGCGCGTTTCTGACAGGCCTAGCGGCCGCCAGCCTGGCTCAGGTGGCCCAGGAGCCCCACGTGCCAATCATCCACCCAGGGGCGCCGGGTGAGCCGGCCCGGGAGCTCAGCGCCGACGAGGCCATCGAGATCGCCGATACGAGCTATTCGCCCGCCGACGCGCTGTTCATGCAGGACATGATCCCGCACCATCACCAGGCGATCGAGATGGGCGCGCTGGTGCCCGAGCGCACCAACCGGCCCGAGTTGATCGATGTGGCCGGGCGGATCGACGCCTCGCAGGGAGACGAGATCGCGTTCATGCAGCAGTGGCTGCGGGACCGCGGCGAGAGCGTGCCGGAACCGACCGCGCACGAGGCGATGCATACCACCCACAAGATGGCCGGGATGGCCACCCCGGAGCAGATGGCCGAACTCGCGGCATCGGAAGGCACCGCTTTCGACCGGCTCTTTCTGAAGTTGATGATCACCCACCACGAGGGCGCGGTGAAGATGGTCGAGGAGCTGCTCAAACAGCCGGGCTCGGCCTACGATCCGGTGCTCTTCGAGTTCACCAACGATGTCACCAACGATCAGAGCGCCGAGATCGAGCGCATGAACGCGCTTCTGGTCAGTCTGTCGGCCGACCCGCGCGCGGCGTTGGCCGCTGGGCTAGATGACGCTGGCCAGGCGCTGCTGAACCTGGAGCTCGTCGCCGCGTTGCCCAAACCGGCCGGGTTCTTCGACCCACGCAACCCGGCCGAGCTGCCGCCAAAGCGCCTCAAGACCGACATGGCCGGCGCCGAGAGAACCGATACGGACGCAGCGGATCCCGAAGAGGACGCCGAAGCTGAAGACGACGAGGACTCCGATGACGACGAACGATCGCCGCTACTCAGCTTCGCCAACACCGACATCGCCTTTGCCGGCGACGTAATGGTGACCGGCAGCTACCACGGCTTCAACATCTACCGGCTCATCGACGACGGGCAACCGGATCTGCTCAGCTCGGTAGTCTGTCCGGGCGGCCAGGGAGATCCCTCGATCGTCGGCGATCTGCTGATCCTGTCGGTCGAACAGACTCGTGGACGGGTCGACTGTGGGCTCGAGGGCGTGGGTGACGACGTCAGCGACGAGCGGTTTCGCGGGATTCGCATCTTCGATATCAGCAACCTGGAGCGGCCGGTGCAGGTTGGCGCGGTCCAGACCTGCCGCGGCTCGCACACCCACTCGGTCGTCTCCGCGCCGGGGCAGGGCGGTCCGGGCGAGGACGGCAAGATCATCGTCTACAACTCGGGAACCAGCTCGGTGCGCGACGAAGAGGAACTGGAAGGATGTATCGACGAGTCCCCCGGCGACGATCGCACCGCCCTGTTTCGTATCGACGTCATCGAGATCCCGGTCGACAACCCGGCTGCGGCGCGTATCGTCGACAGCCCGGCTGTGTTCGCCGATCCCGAGGTCGGTGTTTTGGGTGGGTTGTGGAAGGGCGGCGATCACGGGGAGGACACGCAGGAGACTCGACGGACCGATCAATGCCACGACATCACGGTGTTCCCTGCGCGCGGAATTGCCGCCGGCGCGTGCTCGGGCAACGGCATCCTGTTCGACATCTCAGATCCCCTCCACCCGAGGCGCATCGACGAGGTTGTCGACAAAGGCTTTGCCTACTGGCACTCGGCAACGTTCAACAACGACGGCACCAAGGTCATTTTTACCGACGAGTGGGGTGGCGGCAGCCGAGCGCGCTGTCGCGCATACGACCCGCTCACCTGGGGCGCGGACGCGATCTACGACATTGTCCCGGACGGGGACGGAGCCAAGCTCGAGTTCCGCGCCTACTACAAGATGCCGGCGCCTCAAATGGAGGAGGAAAACTGCGTGGCCCACAACGGCTCGATCGTGCCGGTGCCGGGTCGTGACATCTTTGTCCAGGCCTGGTACCAGGGCGGGCTCTCGATGGTCGATTTCACCGACTCGGCCAATCCGGTCGAGATCGCCTACTTCGACCGTGGCCCCATCGATGACGAGGATCTGATCGTCGGCGGGTACTGGTCCACCTACTGGTATGACGGCCGGATCTACGGCACCGAGATTGTGCGTGGGCTGGATGTGCTGGCACTGACGCCCAGTGAGCATATGACCGAACAAGAGATCGCCGCGGCGGCCCTGGCCGACGAGGGCGGGGTGTTCAACCCGCAGCAACAGTTCCCCATCACCTGGCCGGCCGAGCCGGTCGTGGCCCGGGTGTACCTGGATCAGCTCGTCCGCGGTGAGGGACTGTCAGAGTCGCTGGCGGTCAAACTGGCCCAGGCGCTCGACCGCTCGGCAGTGCAGCTCGAGGACGGAGCGCGCGACGACGATCTGGCCGTCGGGCTGGAATCGCTGACGGCGGCGCTCGAAGAAGAGGGTCAACAGGAGAGTTTGGGCGATGCCACCGCGCAGAAGCGGCGGGTCGCGCTGGGCGAGACGTTGAGCGGGATTGCGGCCAGGCTGCGCTGAAGCCCTCGGGGATGTAGCGGTCGAGCCATCGCCGATGGTCTCGACCGATGTTGGCTTTGGGTGGATTCGGCCGACACGGAGGTCGGCCGCTACGCGAAGAATGGTGGTGCCTTGGCCGGCGGTGCGACCACCTAGGATGTAGCGGTCGAGCTCCGTCTCGACCCATACTGGCTATGGGTGGATTCGGCCGACACGGAGGTCGGCCGCTACGCGAAGAATGGTGGTGCCTTGGCCGGCGGTGCGACCACCGAGGATGTAGCGGTCGAGCCATCGCCGATGGTCTCGACCGATGTTGGCTTCGGGTGGATTCGGCCGACACGGAGGTCGGCCGCTACGCGAAGAATGGTGGTGCCTTGGCCGGCGGTGCGACCACCTAGGATGTAGCGGTCGAGCCATCGCCGATGGTCTCGACCGATGTTGGCTTCGGGTGGATTCGGCCGACACGGAGGTCGGCCGCTACACGAAGAATGGTGGTGCCTTGGCCGGCGGTGCGACCACCGAGGATGTAGCGGTCGAGCCATCGCTGATGGTCTCGACCGATGTTGGCTTTAGGTGGATTCGGCCGACACGGAGGTCGGCCGCTACGCGAAGAATGGTGGTGCCTTGGCCGGCGGTGCGACCACCGAGGCTGTA
>JAOTZA010000183.1 GCA_029861655.1 Acidobacteriota bacterium
GACCACATACTCGGCGTGGGTGCTCGCGACGTCGGTCATCTTGACGTCGAGCAGGCGGTCGGCGGTTTCCCTTTGAGTGATGTTGTAGACCCCGGCGCTGCCGCAGCAGGTATCCGGAGCGGAAAGCTCCACGAGATCGAGACCGGGGATCTTCCAGAGCAACTCCCGGGGTGCCTCGACTACGCCCTGGCCGTGGCGCAGATGGCAGGAATCGGCGTAGGTGGCCCGACCGTCTATCCGACCCGTTGGCGGACTATGGAGGTTTTCTCCGAGAAACTCGCTGATGTCACGGACTTTTGCGGAAAAGGATCGCGCGGTCTCCGGCACGGGTGTGTCGCGCAGCAGGTCGCCGTATTGCTTCAACGCAGCGCCGCATCCCCCGGCGTTGTTGATCACGAAGTCGTAGCGGCCGGTGAAAGCATCGACATTGCGCACCGCGAGTTCCCGGGCCAGCTTGGCCTCACCCAGGTGGAGCGCTGCGGCGCCGCAACACGTCTGGCTCCTTGGCACGTGGACCTCGTAACCGTTTCGCTGTAGCACGCGGATGGTCGCGGCGTTGACCTGGTGCAGGAACGCGTCTTGGACGCAGCCGTGAAAGAAGGCCACGATGCCCCGTCTCTCGCCGTGGGCCGGAGCCGGTTGTCCGTAGCCTGTTCGCCGCAGCCGTAGCGGCGGCAGCAGGGCGGCCAGCCGTTGGATCGATGCGGGTCCGATGGCGGCAACGAGCTGCGGTACGCCGACGAGTTGTTTCGCTCGCAGCAGCCAGGCCACCAAGCGCAGCCGCTTTGGCGACGGGAGGAGTTGTCTTAGAGCCAGCCATCGGGTGAAGCGTTCGACGACTCGGGGTTTGCGCCGGCTCTCGATCGCCTCGCGTGCGCCCTCGAGAAGGAAACCGTACTCGACCCCCGAGGGACACGCGGTCTCACATGCCCGGCAACCGAGGCAGAGGTCGAGATGTTCTCGGACTGCGCCGTCGAGCTCGGCGCGACCGTCGGCGGCCGCCCGGATGAGAGCGATCCGCCCGCGCGGTCCCTCCATCTCGGTGCGGGACAGCTCGTAGGTTGGGCAGGCGGGCAAGCACAGACCGCAACGGATACAGGTGCCGAGCCGGGTCTGAAAGACCGTCGAGGAGAGCGTTGCGGCGGACGGAATCACTTGCTGGTGCATCCTAACCGGTGCCAGGCTCGGTACCCGGCGAGAGGGAGCCGCGAAGGTATCCGCTATCGCAGATCGAACAACCGTCCCAGCAACATCTGCAGCGGAAAACGTTGGAGAGCCCCGCCGGCAGCAGAAGACTCGTCATAGCGCTCGACCTCGTCTGCCTCGACGCCCTCGCCCCAGATCACTACCGGCAGAGGGTCGGCGCCGTGCTGCCCGCTCTCTGAGAGCGTGGCGTGATCCGAGGCGACGGCGACTCGCAGCGGCCCCTCGTGACGCTCGAGAAGATCCGCCAGCTCCCTGTCCACTTTCTCCAGGAATTTGGCCTTGAGATCCGGTCGCTGGTCGTGCGCTGCGATGTCGGCTCCCTTCAGGTGCAGCACCACGAGATCGTTGCGCCGTAGCGCCTTGCGCGCCGACTTGAATTTCTTGGCGAGGTCGGTGTCGAGGTTGGCGGTCATTTCGGGGTACGTCACGGTGTCCGCGCCGAGCCATGAGGCCAGTCCGAGGATGGTGTGGTCGCCCGCGATACAGGTCAGCTGGAGCTCGAGCCCAGCCTCCTCGAGGGGGACCAGACGGTGGATGTGACCGGCGCCGCGGGTCAACAACGCGTTGGCGGGCGGTTGACCCTTTCTGACCCGTCTCCGGTTGACCGGGTGACGCGCCAGGATGCGTCGCGCCTTCTGCTCGAAAAGCGCCAAGATCCTGGCGGTAAAAACCGCCTGGCCGTCGCTGGGATCCAGCGGTTCCGGGGTCAGCGGCGGCCCTGGCGCTGCGCCATCACCGGGGTCGCTGCCACGGACAGCCGATGACAGCCCGTTGCCGCGCAGCACTACGGCCAGCCTGTGCTCGGTACCGGCTTTGACCCGGATCTCGACTTCGTCGGCGAGGGTTCCGGGAAGAGCCAGTCGATCGATCGCCTGAGCGAGCTTGACCGTATCTTCTCGTATACGGCCGGCTCGCCGGTCCGTTACGACACCCGATTTGTCGAGGGTGGCGAAGTTGGCGCGCAGGGCTATGTCCCCGCTGCGCAGCCGCAGACCAGCCCCGACGGCCTCGACCGGGCCCCTCTTCAACGCCAGCGGCGATTGGCCGAATAGGGCCAGAGTGCCTGCGGCGGTATCGGGGACTACTCCGGGGGCTACCGGGTCCGCCAGTCCGCACTGGCCTTCCCTTGCCAGTCGGTCGAGGGTCGGTGTCTCGGCGGCCTGTAGCGGCGTGCGGCCGCCCAGCGCGCGCACCGGTCGATCGGCGAGACCGTCGATGATCACCAGCAGGGTCGGCGGGCGTGGGCCACGATCTTCGTCCTGAACCGTGGTCGGCAGCTTCTTTTCCAGAATACTGGTGAGGAGTCTCAGAGATCGGTTCACCGGCGGTTCGGGCTCGGCATTGTCGATGAGTGGAACGTCGTACGCCTCCGCCTGTTCGAGAATGAAATCGTGAACAAGGCGAATCGCCGCGAAGTTCTCCAGATAACGCTCGGCCCGCCTTCCGCCGAGGCGTGCCCGAGCCAGAAAGCGGGTACGGTGAAGCTCGTCATCAAAAGTGCCCAGCATCAGCGGCAGCTGGTGCACTGCGCCCTCGAGGTCTTTGAAAGGAATCAACGGCGGGTAGAGATGGACGCCTTCAATGATGATCGACAAGTTCTCAGCGATGGCGCGTTCGACGACCGCCCGCACCCCAACGGTGACCCTGGCCGCTTGCTCGGTAAAGCTACCGGTGACCTGTTTGGCGAACGACGGATCGTGCGGCGAGCCGGATCGTTCGGTCTCGTCGACCGAAGTTTCGGGCACTTCGAAGCTCGAGGTGTATAGCCCTGGAAGTACAGCGGGGGAGAACACCATGCGCATAACCTGCCGGATGGTGTCGGTGGCGCTGATCCGGTAGACGCGCAGCAGCGGTGCCAGCTCCAGGGCGAGGGTTGACTTGCCGGTGCCGGAGGCACCCCCCAGATAGATCACCAGGGGGCGCGGGAGGCGATGGATTTGCCGCACCAAACGGTAACGCCGCGCGGCATCCTTGCCTGCCTTCTCCTCCAGAAGCTCGGCGACGCGGCGCGCGATCTCGCCGCTAGGCAAAACCGTGACGCCCTCCTCGCGCAGGCGCTCGCGCAGCTCGGAGACCAACGGATAGGCCTGATCGAAACCGAGCCCGGCGGCGAGGATACTCTGTGCCAAAAGTCCGCGTGAGAAGGGTTGTCGATCGCCGTGGTAGATGACAAAGAGGTCGGTTGCCGGTTTGACCGGTTCGGCCATCGCAGCAGGGAGATCCGATCCGAAACGTTTCTCGAGTTTCTTCCGGATCAGCTCTCGGATCTCGGCGGTGGTGATCTGGTCGCGATCCTTGAATTCGTCGCGAATCGCTCCCGCGACCGAGTAGGCGTCGTCGAAGTCGACCCCGCGTTGCACCAGATCATGGGTGATCATGCCGCGCAGAAAACGCTGCGTCTTTCCCTCGGAGCTGACGACCGTGGGGAATTTGGCGGCCTTTTCTTCTTCGAGGGGGAGGAGGAGCGGCGCCTCCTCCGGTTTTTTCGGCATTGCGGCAGTGTATCGGCGGCCGGGAGACGATGCACGTACCGAAGGGGCTTTTCTCGATGGGTGGAGCCTCGAACGTCTACTTTCGGCAAGCACTCTCGACTGAGGGGCCGCGCAATATCTCTCTCGCTGCGGTGCGTGTAGAATCCGCCCGCCTCATGCCCAAGCGCGACGATCTCGACTCGATCCTGATCCTGGGCTCGGGCCCCATCGTCATCGGCCAGGCGTGCGAGTTTGACTACTCGGGGACCCAAGCGTGCCGCGCGCTGCGCGCGGAGGGCTATCGCGTCATCCTGGTGAACTCGAACCCAGCGACGATCATGACCGATCCAGAAATCGCCGACGCGACTTATGTGGAACCGCTGGTGCCCGAGGTGGTGGCCAAGATCGTCGAGAAGGAGCGTCCCGACGCCATCCTGCCGACGGTGGGAGGGCAGACCGGAATCAACCTCACTCTGGCGCTGGCCAAGGACGGGGTCTTGGAGCGCTTCGGAGTCGAGGCTCTGGGCGCCGGGATCGACGCGCTCGAGCTGGGAGAGGATCGGCTGTTGTTCAAGGAAGCGATGCTCGAGGTCGGCCTGAGAGTGCCAAAGAGCGGCTACGCGGAAAACCTCGAACAGGCGCATGAGATTGCCGCTGGGATCGGTTTCCCGCTGATCATCCGGCCGAGCTTTACCCTGGGTGGGGAGGGTGGCGGGACGGTGTTCAACCGCGACGAACTGGACGAGATGGTCGAACTGGCGCTCGACGCAAGTCCGGCGAGAAAGGTGCTCTTGGAGCAGTCGGTTCTGGGCTGGAAGGAGTACGAGCTCGAGGTGATGCGCGACCGGCACGATAACTCGATCGTGGTTTGCTCGGTCGAGAACGTCGATGCCATGGGTGTTCACACCGGCGATTCGGTCACCGTGGCGCCACAGCAGACTCTGTCGGACCGCGAGTACCAGGAGATGCGTGACGATGCCTTTCGGGTCATCCGACGAGTCGGAGTGGCGACCGGTGGTTCGAACATTCAGTTTGCGGTCGATCCGGCCTCCGGCGAACGGGTGGTGATCGAGATGAACCCGCGGGTATCTCGGAGCTCGGCGCTGGCGTCCAAAGCTACGGGATTTCCGATCGCCAAGATCGCAGCGCTCCTGGCCGTGGGCTATACGTTGGACGAGATCCCTAACGACATCACGGGCAAGACCTATGCCGCGTTCGAGCCGTCTCTCGACTACACGGTCGTCAAGATCCCGCGTTGGGCGTTCGAGAAGTTCCCGACCACCCCGCGGGCTCTGGGCACGTCGATGAAATCAGTGGGTGAGGTCATGGCGATCGGCACGACGTTTCGCGAGGCGCTCCTCAAGGGCTTGGCGTCGCTCGAGTTGGACCGGGATTTGGCCTCACACGAGGCGGGTCTCTCGGACCCGGTACTTCTGCGCGCCCGGCTCGAGTCGCCCAACTGGGAGCGCCTCTTCGCTGTCTTTGCGGCGCTTCGCCAAGGCTGGACGGTGTCCGAAGTCGCTGCGGCCTCGAGCATCGACCCCTGGTTCCTGCGTGAGATCCTTTTGGTGGTCGAGCTCGAGACGGAGCTCGCGTGCTGGAATGTGGGGTCAGTCCCGGTCGAGCTGTTGCGCGAAGCCAAGGTGGCGGGAATCTCGGACAACCGGGCGGCGAAGCTTCTCGACTGTACCTCGGAAGAACTGGCGTCGGCTCTCTCGATGGCGGGCATCGAGCGGGTCTACAAGCGGGTTGACACGTGTGCCGCCGAGTTCCCCGCCCGGACGCCGTATCTGTATTCGACCTATGGTGCCGAGGACGAAGCCGAGGTGACGGATCGGCCCAAAGTCCTGATCCTCGGCTCCGGCCCCAACCGAATCGGTCAGGGAATCGAGTTTGACTACTGTTGTGTTCACGCCGCTTTTGCGTTGTCCGAAGCCGGCTACGAGACGGTGATGGTCAACTGCAACCCGGAGACGGTGTCAACCGACTACGACACGTCCGACCGGCTGTATTTCGAGCCGCTGACCCTCGAACACGTGCTCGCGGTCTGCCGCCACGAGAAACCGGCTGGCGTGGTGCTTCAGCTCGGTGGGCAGACGCCACTCAAACTGGCTCATGGTCTCGAGGCGGCCGGCGTGCCGATCTGGGGAACATCGCCCGATGCCATCGATCTGGCCGAGGATCGAAAGCGCTTCGGCGCGCTGCTCGGCAGACTGGGGGTGTTGCAGCCACCCAACGGCACCGCCGACTCCGTCGAAGAGGGGATGGTGGTGGCACAGGAGATCGGTTTCCCGATCCTGGTGCGGCCCAGTTACGTTCTCGGCGGCCGAGCGATGGCGATCTGCTACCAGAGCGAGACACTGGCTCGATATCTGCGCGAGGCCGCCGAGGTCTCTCCCGGCCAGCCGGTGCTGCTCGACCGTTTTCTCGATGACGCGTTCGAGGTGGATCTCGATCTGCTGGCCGACGGCCGCAAGGCGGTGACCGTCGGCATTCTGCAGCACATCGAAGAGGCGGGGATCCATTCGGGGGATTCGGCGGCGGTCTTGCCGCCGTACGGTTTGAGCGAGGCCCACCTCGACGAGATGCGCGAGACGGCGAGCAAGTTGGCTCTCGAGCTGGGTGTCGTTGGCTTGATGAACGTGCAGTTCGCGATCCATGAGGAGCGGCTGTATGTTCTCGAGGTCAACCCGCGCGCGTCTCGGACCGTGCCTTTTATCGCCAAGGCCGTCGGTGTGCCGGTGGTGGCTCTGGCGGCGCGGGTGATGGCGGGCTCGACGCTCGATGAG
>JAOTZA010000184.1 GCA_029861655.1 Acidobacteriota bacterium
ACCGCCCCCGAGATTGAGCCCGGCCGCGGCGGCCTTGTACGTCATGCCACGGGACAAACGCAGAACGTCTATTAGAGCCTCATCGGAGCTCTCGAACGGCCACATCCTCACACCGCCCAAACCGGGTCCCAAAACCGTCGAGTGGACGGCGATGATGGCCTTCAGTCCGATATCGGGATTCGAGCACACCAGGACCCGCTCGTGGCCCATCGTCACAACTTCCTCGAAGAAGTCCATCTCGGCTCCTATTGTTCTTCTCGCTGCCGGCGATGCGGGCGGCCGGTTCGGCCGCTAAGGAGGTGCCTAGTTTACGGTACGGCCGAGGTCGGCGGCAATCGTCGACCGCGGTTTCACGGGCTTCTGTGAAGATCCGCTTGACGCCTCTCGGACCGCTGGGCTAAGTTTCCCGAGCATGCAGGGCGCTCCGAAAGAGAAGAGGAAGCGCCATTATCTCAGCGGGCATAACTCAGTTGGTAGAGTGCAAGCTTCCCAAGCTTGATGTCGCCGGTTCGAGTCCGGTTGCCCGCTCCAGTTTTCCTACGGACACGCGGCTCTGAGTAGAGAGTCGAAGGACGCAAGCTATCGGGCGTTCTGGGCCGGCGTCGGGGCCGCTTTTCCTGACCTCGGCGGAGCCGAGTCCACGGCCTATTACCGCACCAACGAGCAGCGGCTGTTCGAGGAGCGGCTGGCTCCGCTCCAAGGGCAGCGGGTGTTCAAGACTGATTTGTGGGACGAGGCGCGAAACACCCGGATCCTCCAGTGGGCCGCTTCACACGGTGCTCGTACCTTCGGTGTCGACATCTCTCCCTCCACCACGGTTATGGCGAAGGGCGAGTTTTCCTCGCGAGAGCTGAGTCTGTGTGGGGTGGTGTCCGACGTGAGGGAGATCCCGTTTCGAGACGACAGCTTCGATGCGGTGTATTCCATGGGTACCATCGAGCACTTCGACGAGACCGAAGCGGCAGTGGCCGAGATCTTCCGAGTCCTGGCGGCCGGTGGGCGAGCGGTCATCGGCGTGCCCAATCGTCACGATCCCTTCCTGCGGCCGTTAATGGTGGCATTGCTCTACCGGCTGGGGCTTTACGGCTACGGTTTCGAGAAGTCGTATTCCCGCAAGGCCCTGCAGAGGATGCTCGAAGCCGCGGGTTTTCGGGTGGAGGCCGAGACCGGAATCCTCTTCATCCCTGGCTGGCTTCGGATGCTCGATCTGCTCTGCCACACACGGTTTCCGTGGCTATCGAGCTTGACCGGCTTTGCGATTCGACCCTTTGCCTGGGCGTATGAGACGTTCCCCGGTCTGCGGCGGCACGGCTACTTGATTGCGGCAGTCGTCACCAAGCCCGGGTGACGGCTGGACCGTAACACCGGCCGCCCTTCACACGGCTCGGTCGGATCGAGTCACCCGGCCCGACACTCGGCACGCGCCGGGGCTTCCAGATGGATCTCTCGCCAGGTCTCCGTGCCCTGCTCGAAGCAAAACTCGGTGAGGGTGGTAACGAGAGTCTTTGCCTTGACGGCGTTCGGGGCTTGGTAGTCGCAGACGTGAAGATCGAGCGTCGCATAGCCCTCGCGCCCCCAGTGGTGCAGCACCAGATGGGACTCAGCCAGCACCCACACCACCGTCAGACCGTCGTTGTCGAAATCTACCGCCCGATGCGCCACGACCTCCAGGCCGGCATCGTGAATTCGGCGAGTCACACCAACGATGAGCTTCTCGGCATCACGAGCCGCGTCCACGAGAGTTCCCGAGACGAGACCGTTACCGATGAAATGATGCGAGGCCAACCCCGAGACGTTACCAGTGGCCCCTCGGGCTTGTCTACCGCCGGGAGCCCGCGGTGGGCTTCGGTTCCCAACGGATGTCCCACACCGCGATCGACAGTTCCCGCACGTCACCATTGGCTAGAACGGTGTCCGCTACAACCGGCGGCTCGTGCGATCTCAATACCAGCGTGTGCGTCCCCGATGGGATGGCAAGCGTCGGCAGCGTGTAGACCGTGGGTTCGGTCGTCACCTCCAACCGCGTCACCGGTACCTGCCCGAACTCGACTTCGATTCCTCTCGGACCCGGGAAGGAGTGCAACCGCAACTCCACGATGGCTTCGAACGTCACCGACGTGGGGTTCACGACGCCCAGAATTCCCTTGCCTGACATCCACCGATAGGTTTCCTCGCCCAGATACTCACGCCAATGGAACCCACTGGTGAACTCCAGGCGGATTGGGGAGGGTGCAGGATCCTGGACCTGGTAAAGAAGCGCATCTTCGAAGTCGCCCACTTGTACGGTGCCCGTTGGCGCGGGCCGTTTGTCAAGCCAATCTCCGAGCGGGCTCTTTCGACGCACCAGGAGGTGGGTGAATCCTCTTGCGGCCAAGCCGAGACCGAACTGAGGGTCGCCACAGTCGCCAAAGCCTCCTCGCAGCTTGATCTCGTGCCTGAACTTTGCGTAGGAAGGATGTTCAGCTCGGTTCTCGAGCGAGACGCAGTCGAGAACCTGGATCGGGCCCGGTCGGTCATCGAGCCAGCGGTGAGCCGCTGTCGGCAAGACGTCCCGCCAACGAAAGGGCGGAAACGGTGCGAGTTCGATGGCAGCCAGCACGACAAGGGAGATCGCCAGGATCTTGCCGCTCCGTGATCGGCGCGACAGCCAGGCCGCGCCAAGCGCCGCCAGGAAGGCGGTGGCGAGAAAGACCACAAGCCCAAAGCGAGCATAGGCGCGGAACATCGGCAGCACGTGGTAGACGAGCCCCGACGGTCGCAGTGAACCGAGGATGCCGGTTGGCGTCAGCGAGAAGACAAAGGCGACACCCGCCAGCGCTGCGAGTGTCGGCACGATGTCCAACCGCACGGAGTCGACCCCCCCGGTTTGGCCTCTACCCTCCTGGCGGATCGAGATGACGAACGCCGATAACGCCACACCTGCGAGCAGGATGAACCCCCAGCTCAGGGTCAGTTGCTGCTCGAGCACATCGGGCAGGCCGTGTCTTTCCCAGGCGGTTCGGGACCAGCCGCCAAAGAGTGGGTGTTCGACGGGTGGGAGCCAGTAGCTCCACCACCGTGCGCCATAGAGGGCCAGCTCCCCCCGATCGAACGCGAATGCGGTCGGATTCCGAAGCACTGGGCCGGCAAAGCGCGCCACGTAGGCCAGCCCGGAAGCCGCGATGGCCACCAGGGTGCCCGTAGTCACCATGAGTTGGCGATGGGTGTTGGGCGTGCCCCGCGATCGCCGTAAGAGCCAGAAGCCCAGCAGGGCCACCGGGGTCAGAGTGGCCGCGATCAGTCCGTGGTAGAAATTCGAGAGCACCACCAGAGCGGTCGACAGCACCAGAAGACCGAGACGTCCGGCGGTCGCCCGTCCGAGACAGAGCCAGAGCGCAAGGAGATAGAGCGGCAGCCATTGAGTCTGTGCGCCATGAGGATGGTACGCCGAATGTGCGACATGGTACGGGGCGAAGCCGTAGGCGAGGCCGGTGAGCCATGCGACCGATTTCGACCCCGCTAGCCGAAGGGCCAGGAGGTAGGCGAAGAGACAGGCAAGCGGGAACGATAAGAGGACGAGCGCGTTGTAGGCGACGACGCCGTCGCCGGTGAGCGCCGCGATCACCGCGCCGAGATAGTCAGTGGCGGGCTGGGTAAAGACGCCTGGGCCACGCGGGTTCTCGAGTTGTTGGATGACGATAAAGGGGTCGGCGTGTCGGCCGACGATCTCGGAGCCGATGAGACGGGTTCCTGCCGCTCGAAGAACCGGCAGCGCCATCACCAGGGTGAGGACGGTCGAGACCGCGACGAGGCCCGGGGCGCCCCGAAGGGCGCCACCGGCTTCGTATCGACCCGACGTGGCCGCAGCCTGCGGAGTCACGATCGGGTGAAGTTCAGCTCAGCAGCTTGGCTGCTATGAACTCGGTGGTGCGTTCGGGATCGGAAGATTGAGCCGGGTGAGTTCGGCGTCGATGACCTTGGCAAAGCCCGAGAAAGGCTGGGCGCCACGCAGGAACTTTCCGTTGATGAAGAAGCCTGGGGTTCCGGTGAGCCCGAGGGATCGAGCCTCGGCCGCGTCGCCGTCAACCTTTTGCTTGTTGCTGAGGTCCTTGAAGTCCGTTTCGAAGCGTTGCACGTCGAGCTTGAGCTCCTTGGCATAACTCAGAAATGCATCGTACTTCAGGTTGCGTTGGTTGGCGAAGAGCTTGTCGTGAAACTCCCAGAACTTGCCCTGCTTGTCCGCCGCCACTGATGCGATATGGGCGGCGGGCGCATCTGGATGGATCGAGGCGAGCGGCATGTGCTTCCAGACAAAGCGCACGTTGTCGCCGTAGACGTCTTCGATCTGCTTGAGAGTCGAACCGACCCTCGCGCAGAACGGTCACTGAAAGTCCGAGAACTCGGCGATGGTGACCGGTGCTTTCGCCGGGCCCTTGGTCGGCGAACCGGCGAGCTTGATTTCGTAGGCCTTTTCGGGATCGGGTCCTCGCGGCTTGGCCGGCGGCGTTGCGGGCGCCGCCTGAGCCTGCACCTGGACCTTTGCGGCCTGCGTGACTTTGTCTTCGATCTCGTCGAGCTCGTCCTTGATGCCGTCGATCGCCCGCAGGTTCGAAAAAGAGATCATCAGCAACCCGACCACTCCGGCCAGAGTGGCGAGACCGAGGGCGTCTACGCCGCTCTTCGCTTGGTAGCCGTGGTTGCCCGGTGGGTTTGGTGTCTTGGGTTTCGACATAAGACAGCTGACTCCTTGTGTTGAAAATGCCGGCCCGGTCGCCTGTACCTACGTGCGGGTGCCGCGCGGTGCCTACTCTACAGCACCAGATTTCAGTCTTTTGTTGGATACACCACACCAAACGCCTACCGCCCCACGGAGCCTAGCCGTGCGATCTGAATCGCAGCTTCGAGGTTGGGGTCAAGATGGTCCGACGACCCATCGAGGTAGCCACAAAGCCAGTCCGATGGGCACGACGAGCGATATCGCCCTGATGACGGTAACCGGAACCGCTACCGACGCGTGGACCGCGAGTTCCCCCAGCCCGATCAACAGAACCGCCTGAGTCGCGGCGAGCACGGCGAGCCCGTGAAGGAATGCCCGATCTCGAAACGACCGCTGAAGAGCGAACCAAAGGGACACCCAAAGCCCGAGCTGAAACGCCGGTAGCAGCGCCAGGGCCCCTTGGCCGTCGATCCAGGCATGACCGAGGTGGGCGGTCGCCCGAAGCCGTTCGGCCGCCGGCCACAGCCAGGCACGCCCGATCATCCCGACCGCAAGAGCGCAGGCGATGCCGGCGGCGAGTGATTGGAGACACGCGGTGGTCCGTGTCCATGGGGTCTCGCCCCGTCGCGTCCGCAGCGCCAACCATGCGACGACAAGGGCGGCGGCCAGCGTCTGGTAAAAGGCGTGCACCGCCGTGACATGGGAGCCAACGAGGGCCGCCGGCACGGCCAGAACCAGCAACCTCACGCTGCCTAGCAGGAGGAAGAGGGGAAGGGTCGCGAGAGCTGCCACAATCCGCCGGCCGACCGTGGCAGGAAGAACCAGAGCTCCCGCCAGATAGACGGGTAGCAACGGAGTCACGACGCACGATTGCGTCACGATCCAGACCCCATGTGCCGTCTTTAGCGAGTTTTGAGTGACCTGTGCCGGCAGGCCGAAGAGCGCCATCACAAAACCGGCGATGGCCGTCGCCCAGCGAGCCACCTCGAGTACGACGGCGCTACTCATCCAGGTCCGGTAACCGAGATAGAAAACGAGCACGAAGAGGCTCGTCAGCCCGAGGAACCGCAGCGTCGCCTTTCGGGAAAAGGTCGAGAGCTCCCCAAAAGGGAGCGTAGCTGGCCGGCTCGTTCGTGCTCCCTCGGGTGCGCGGAGAGACCGCCCCATCCAGCTGAAGACATAACCCGCGGCAGCGACGATCAGCACCGCCGGCCACACATAGACGTGGAGCAGCTGGAAGAGCTCGCGGCGATCGACCACAAGAGACAGCGTCCCGATACGCACCGTGTTGAGAATCAAAATGACCGCCAACCCAAGGGCGCAGCCGGTCAACCTCTGGCGCCACGAAACCGGAAAAGCCAGTACTGCGCCCACCACCAGGGCCATGGGATCGGCTCCGGTACAGCTCAGACCCACAAACACAGAATCTGGAGAAGTCCCGGCGAGTGCGCAGGCGACCCGGCCCTGAAAACCGGCAAAGGGAAGCAAGACATGCTGTTGGACCCAGCCGATCCGAACCAGCGCGAAGAGGACGATCACCCAAAAGGCCGCCTTGAGGAGAAAGGCGATTCCCGGGTTGTCACCGAGGGTCCGGGCGGTCTTTTTTGCCAATTTTGGTCCCCTCGGGAGGCGAGAAGTCGAATTATACAGTGGGTCCATATAGCCGAAATGCTATTTGACTCGATCTTTCAACAGGCCTAAACTCGTTATCTTAGTTGTAATGGCTCGAGGGAACTAAGGAGGCCTCGGGGTGTGGCGAAGTT
>JAOTZA010000185.1 GCA_029861655.1 Acidobacteriota bacterium
GGCTGGGGGGTGTTCGGTCGACACGGAGGTCGACCGCTACATCTTGGCGACTGTTCGGTCGACAGGGAGGTCGACCGCTACATCTTGGCGACTGTTCGGTCGACACGGAGGTCGACCGCTACAAAGACGGGCGCGGGCAGAGACGCCGATACGTTGGGCGCCACGTTTCTAGTTGTAGCGGTCGAGCACTGTCTCGACCGTCGTGGGCTGGGGCGTGTTCGGTCGACACGGAGGTCGACCGCTACAAACGCACGGGATTGGTCGACACGGAGGTCGACCGCTACAAACGCACGGGATTGGTCGACAGGGAGGTCGACCGCTACAGGTGCCGCTTGCCGCCCAGTTCGCGCCAGAGCTCTGCGATGTCTTTTCCGACATGAGCTTCGAACTCGCTCCGCTCACCGGTAAGGGGGTGGGCAAAGGCCAATCTCCAGGCGTGGAGCGCGGGGCGCGGAAACCTCTTGAGCGGCCCCTGGAGCGGCCGCCGGAGACCCTTCCAGCGGGCCTCCCCATAGACCGGATCCCCCACGATCGGGTGGCCGAGGTGTTTGAGGTGGACCCGGATCTGATGAGTTCGCCCGGTCTTGGGACGCACTTCGACCAGAGTCAAACCGTCGGCGGTCGCCTCCACGACCTGATAAGCGGTCTCAGCCGGACGTCCATTGGCCGCCACGTGCATCTCCTTACGACGATTGGGGTGTCGCCCGATTGGCGAGTCCACCGAGCCCGCTTTGAGCGCCAGAGGGCCGTAGACAACCGCCAGGTACGTCTTCTCGACCGCCCGCTTGGCAAAGGCGCGTGACAGCTTCTCGTACGCTTCCGGCTGGCGCGCCACGACCATCACGCCGCTCGTGCCGCGATCCAGCCGGTGGACGATGCCCGGCCGCCCCGGACCGCCGACGCTGTCCATCTCGGGAAAGCGGTGGAGAAGCCGATGCGCCAGGGTTCCCGTTTCACGGCCGGCGCCCGGGTGGACGATGAGGTTCGAGGGCTTGTCCACAACCACGATGTGCTCGTCCTCGAATAAGACGTCGAGCGGCCCGCTCTCCGCCGCCAAGATGCCGGCCTGAGTCGGCAGGACCGGGCGGCAGGTGATCCACTCGCCGCCACGCAGCTTGTGGGCGGGTTTGGCGACCGCGCCATCCACCTCGACCCGCGAGTCGAGAATCCACTTGAGCACCTGGTTTCTGGGTTTGCTGTAAATGCGCGCGAGATAGGCGTCGAGTCGCTTGCCCGCGGCGGCCGCCGAGCTCTTCCAGCGGTCTAAGCCGCCGTCGCTCACCCGGCAGTCTCTTCGAGAGTTTCCTCGAGAGTCTCCTCGAGGGACCCCTCAACCGGTCCTCTACGCCGCTCGAGAAGCATGTCGAGGATCAGGAGGACGACGCCGACGGTGATGGCGCTGTCGGCGATGTTGAAGGTGTGAAAATGGTACGAGCCCCAGTAGAAATCGATGAAGTCGGTCACGGCGCTCGACAGGATGCGGTCGGCCAGATTGCCGACGGCGCCGCCCAGGACCAGCCCCAGACCCGTGAGGAGCAGACGCTCCTCGTTTGGCGTGCGCTTGAAGTACAGACCCACGACTCCCAAGGCGAGTAGACCGACCCCTATCAGCAACGCGGTCCCCAGGATGCTGCCGCCGCTGGGAAAGAGACCAAAAGCCACCCCCGTGTTGCGCACCAGGGTCAGGTTGAGCAGCCCCGGGATGATCTCGACGGGCCGGTGCTCGAGCAGGCGGCTTTCGGCCAGCCACTTGGTGACCTGATCGACGATAGCCACCGCGGCGGCCAGGGTGAGATAGGGGAGTTTGTGCCGCCGAATCATCTGAATCTCATCTGAGTCTCATCAAAAGGATCACTTTGTATGTGTGCCTCGTGGCTCGTCGAAACAAGCCGCCTTCGCCACAGCCTCCCCGAGTCGTTCGGTTGCCAGAAAGAAACGAATCCCCGCCGCCCCGCTGGCGCCGGCCTCGGCCACCTCGGAGAAGCGATCGATTGTAACTCCACCCAAGGCTACGACAGGGATTCCGATGACCGCGGCCGCTGCGAGTTTGTCGAGACCCGCCGGAGGACCGTAGCGCTCCTTGCCGGGGGTGGGGTAGACGGGGCCAAAGGTGACGTAGTCGGCACCGGCTTCGAGCGCGAGCTCGATTTCGTCGAGCTGATGGGTCGAGACCCCGATCAAGAGATCGTTGCCGAACCGCCGCCGCAGGGCTGCGGGGGGCACACCGGCTGCGGGCAGATGGACACCCGCCACTCCCGCACCGATCGCAATGTCTGCCCGGCCGTTGACGAGGAGCCGGCACGGCGGAGGCGCCGCCTGACGAGCCTGAAAGACGAGCGCCAGGAGATCGAGGTCTCCGAGGTCTTTCTCGCGGATCTGAATCGTGTCGACGCCGGCGTTGGCCGCTTGCCGCAGCCACGGAAGGAGATTCTCACCCGGATGGTGGTGGCGGTCTCCGATCGCCAGCAGACGTGGCACCCTCACGCTAGTGAACCCTATGCACTCTTGCGAGCCTCGATCCGCAGCTTGAGCCAGAGATCGAGATCGTGGGCGGCCCAGACCAGGTGCACCAGCCCGAACCCGCTCACCGCTCCGCGAGCCGCCGGGTGTGCCAAAAACGAATAGAAGGCGCCGAGTGAGATCTCGGCGAGTGTTCGGTCCCAGACCATGCTCCAGGGAGCGAGGAGAAGAAAAGAGCCCGCTTCTACACAGTAGAAGACAAAAAGGAGGCGGCCCAGGCTACTGAAACGCATGCGCCGCAATTGTAGCCCGGCGGGTTGCGGCCTCATCAAGCCGTCCGCGGCCGTCCTGCCGATCGCCGCGCCTCGAAGGCGACGCCGTCTCGCTCAGTCCTTCTTCTTTGGAGCGGCTTTCCCTGAAGACCTGGGGGACTGCTTTGACGATCGCGACGGGGAGCGGGCGCCGCTCGAACGAGAAGAGGAGCCACTGCGGCGCGAGGCCGAGCTGCGTGAGGATCTCGGGCTGCTCTGGGACCGCGTCGATGAACCCTCACCACGCCGGCTTGTCGGCGCCGATCGAGCGCTCGGCGACTGGGTGCTTTCGGACCGGCTTCGTGAGGTCGAGTCGGTGCTCTCGGTACGCGACCGTGAGCGGCCGCTCTCGACGACTCTTCTCGCCGGCGGGACGCTCACTCGGCTGCTTCCGGTGTGCTCCGTCGACTCGCCGCTGTTGGTGCTCCGCGAGCGCTCGCGACGGCTCTGCTCGAGCCGGGCGCGGATCTCTTCGAAACGTGTCCGGCTTTCGCCTTCGCCTAGCCGCTCGGAGGGGACCGTTCGCGGCGCTGACTGCCGGAGAGTGGTCTCCGAACGCTCTGACCGTGCCGAGCTTTCAGAGTGTTCAGACCGTTGCGAGGGCGTCAGCTCCTGGCGGAGCCTCTGGAGCCGACTGCGAAGCGACGTCGACTCCTCTTGCCGTTCTTCCGTACGGACAAGGGGCTTGGGTGCGATGCGGCGTCCGTCGACACTGCGGGTCGAGTGGCCCTGGCGCGCCCTCTCCTCGGCATTCTGCGCGCTTCGCTCCGTCTCTCGACCTCTCGTCCCTTCCGGCCGCTGACCGAGTCGCTCACCCGCTCTCTCGCCGGACAGATTCTCCTGGCTGTCCTGGCTCCGGACACTCCTCCGGACACCGCTGCGTTCCCTTCGAACAGCAGTCTGCTCGGCGTCCTGAGCCCTCGACCCTTCAGTCGGGCGCAGGATGGGGCGACTGTCTATCTGCGACCCGGACCGGCCGCCCACCACACGATCGGTTCCGACGGGTTTGAGCTGCACCCGCGTGCTGCGAGCGACGTACTCGGTTACATCCGGCATTGGCTTGTTGGGCACCGACCTCGCTCCGATGCCGATGGATCGTGTACGGTGAGCCGTTTCCAGCTCGCGGAAGACCGTCTCCGGCTTGCCCCACGTCTCGGGGCGAAGTCGCCGGGTGTCGGTGGTAATCACACCGCGGGGAACCGCCGTAACTCGGCGATTGCGGGCCAGCTCCCTTCCCGAGCGCCAGTAGTTGTGTCCGTTGCGGCGACCGAAGTACCTCGACGAGCAGAAGGTCCAGTCGGCGAAATAGTCCCAGCTACCCCCGGCCCAGCCGTACACGCCAAAGCGGAACCCTCCGTAGCGGGCGTAACCGGGGTGGCGCCGATAGTAGTTCGAGTAGTAGCCGCTTGGAATCCAGGCCACATGTGACGGCCCCCAGTACCAGTGGACCCAGGCTGGTGAGTAGACGGCTCCCGGGAACCAGTGCCAGCCGTAACTGGAGGCATAGCTCCACGAGCCGTAGTGCGCCGTGACCCATCCCCAGCGCTCAAACGGCACCCAGGTAAGACCTGAAGGCGTGTAGACCCAGCGGCCGTCGACAAAGGGCCGCCAGCCGACCCGTACGGTCGGTCGCCAGGCACGCCGGCCGTCCACCCACACCCATCGGCCCCCGTCACGAAGCGGTGCCGCGGCGTAACGTAGTCGCGGATCCAGGTCGTCGATACGAGGGTCCGGACCCGATCCATAGCCCTCTTCTTCCAAAGCCAGGGCCCAGAGCTCGATGTCGTGTTCTCTCGAGGCCCGGCGCACTTCCGAGAAAGGTGCATAACGACCCGCGACCCGGATCTCCTCGCCCGCGCGAGCGATGACCGAGCCGCGTTTTGTGACCGCTTCGGCCAGACCGCCGCGGACTGCGACCCGGGTCTCGTCGCTTCGCGAAGCGTCCACCCAGTAGTCACCCGCCGCCAGTAGATAGATCTGTGAGTTCTCGCTCTCGATCAAAATGGGCTCGACCTCGATGGCGGCCTCGGGCACATAGATCTGCATCTCACCCGAGAGCAGGCGCAGATGGGTTGCCGAGTCCTTGGGGGAATCCGGTGACAGCGCCAGAGTCTCGAACACCAGCTCGCTCCCGGCGTCGAGCCTCAAGACCGCGCCGTCCGCCAGTTCGATCTCGAGCCTTGATCCAGCCTCGACCCATACCGAGTCACCCGTTAGGACCGGGTAGTTCACCTCGACCTCGATCGGCTCCTCTTGTTCTTCGATGGTAGTCAGCAGTGCCGTCCCCTCGAGCGTCCGGAAATAGCCGTAGCTCTCGGCACCCAGGCCTTCTGGGGGACCTGCCTGCTCGCCGGCATAGGTTTGGGCACCGAGCGGTGCCATGGCGGCGAGCCAGGCCAGCGCGGCGATCGCCGTAACGAGTGCCTTGCCGTAGCGTGTACTCCTGCTTTTGGTGCTTGCTTGGACGGTGGTTGTGTGTCTCATCGCGGTCTCCTTACGCGAGTCTATCGAGCAACACTCGTACCAGGAGGCCACCGGGTAGCGAGCTAATCAAAACCACCGAAGAGCCTTGTTTTCTTCGCTATAATTGCCGCGACAAGCGGTCTTGCTCGTCGCCCCCAGGGGTCGGATCGTCCCATAGAAGCTACGCAGAATGGCACTCAAGGACTGGATCAAGAACGTTTCGTCCGAGGTTTCCAAGGCGACCTCCAAGAGCAGGAGTACCGCCGGAGGCTCTCGGCGGGCCCAGGAGAGCCACTCCCTCAGCGACCTCATCGCGCTTGGCCGGGTCGAGGAGGCCGAGGAGCGCCTGCGCGCGCGGTTGAAAAAGAAAAAACGCGACCATCACGCCCGACTCAACCTGGCGGACCTGTTATTCGAGACCGGCCGGCGGGTGGACGCAGTCGAAGAATACATGTTTGTGGCCGAAGGCTACGCCGCTGACGGTTTCAGTGACAAGGCACACGCTCTGTTGACAAAGCTAGACCGATTGATGCCCGGCGAGCCCAAGCTAACTGCAAAGCTCTCCCGCTTGGAGAAAAACAAGGAACTGGGCCGCCGACTGAAGTTGGGGCAAGAGTCTCTCCTCGAAGCCCGTGGCGGGCCGGCGGGTTCGAATGCTTTCACCATCCAGCAAGCGACCGCCAAGCTGGTGGAGTGCCCGCTGCTCGAGATCCTGACAGACGAGCAGGTCCAGCGACTTTTTCGTAGGCTGGAGGTCTTTCGAGTGGCCGAACAGGCGTCCTTTGTCAGGCGCGGTCAGCAGCGCGAAGAACTCCTCATCCTTCTGGCTGGCGAGATGGCCGCAGAGGTGCCGCTGGTGACGGGGGGCAAGACCATCATCCGCACGTTCGGTCCAGGGAAGGTCATCGGCGATGCGGCGCTCCTCCAGAGGCAGCCATGGCCGGCTGCTTACTCGGCGGTCCGAAGAGTTGTGGCGCTCAAACTGGATCGGGCCGGGCTCGAGGAGCTACTCCCGGGCGAGCCCGACCCACGTGGTCTTCTCGATGCTTTGCGCTCGCAGAACAATGACCTCGACGTTGCCAATGCAATCGCCGGCATGTCGAAACCCGCGGAGACCGCGCCTTGAGCATTCTGCCGATCCGGATCTACCCGGACCCGGTCTTGCGTGTGCGTT
>JAOTZA010000186.1 GCA_029861655.1 Acidobacteriota bacterium
TCTTGACGCTCGCCCGGATCGGGATGGGTCGAGAGCCAACCAGGCACGCGCCCCGCCCCCGCTGCCTCGCCGACGCTCTTCAGGACACCAAAGACCTCGGGCATCTCACGCGCGTCCCAACCACCCGCAACCGTGTAACGCAGGCCGAGATCGTCGGCCTGCCGCTCGTCGTCGCGTGAGTACTTGAGGAACAGAAGCTGCATACTCTGCATGGCGAGATCGCCGAACTGCTGTAGTTCGGGACTGACGATCATCCCAACGCCCAGCCCCACTTGCATCAGCTGCGCCTTGCTCATCCGAGCGGCGCCATGACGTCCGGTGACATGCCCGATCTCATGACCGAGCACTGAGACCAGCTCCGCCTCGCTGTCGAGGTGGGTCATGATGCCGCGGGTGACATAGATAAAGCCGCCGGGCAAGGCAAAGGCGTTGACCGCCGGGTCGTCGAGAACGGTGAAGGTCCATGGCAGGTTGGGTCTCTCGGAAAGCGCCGCCAGTTCGGCACCGAGCTCGGCGACGTATTCCTGAACTCCCTGGTCGTCATAGACCCCCATGCTGGCCATGATTTGCGGATGGGCCTCCCTGCCCATGGCGATCTCGCCGGCCTCGCTCATCAGCATCAACTGGCGTTTCCCGGTGGCCGGATTGACCGCGCAGGAGCCCAGCAAGACGCCGAGCAGGGTGGCCACCAGGGCGGGGAGAAAAAGACGATTGCTTCGGATTCGGCTCATTCGGTTACTCCACTCTTGATTCGTATTTCGATATCTCCGCCCGGCCCGGCTCTCAGGAGCCGTCGGAGCGGTCTAACGATCCGGAAGGCCGCCATTCTACCCTTCCGGCCGCGTCGCAAGACTCCCACCAAAAACGCTCAGAGAATCTCGGCCAGCAGCCGTCGGTCCTCTCGCCACCCGGGCTCATGGCGAACAAAGAGCTCGAGGTGAACCCTGCGGCCCAGGAGCTCCTGCAGGTCGCGACGCGCAGCGATGCCCAGGCGCTTGATGTTCTCGCCCTTGCGCCCGATCAGGATCGCCTTTTGCCCCGGTTTCTCGACCAGGATACAAGCATAGATCCTCGCGTGATCACCCGCTTCGGCTTCTTCCCACTTCTCGATTACCACCGCCGTGGTGAATGGCAGCTCGTTTCGAGTCGTCAGGAGGATCTTCTCGCGGATCGTCTCGGCAGCGAGGAACCGCTCGGGATGCAGCGTGTAGAGATCCGCGTCATAGAGCGGCTCACCTTCGGGAAGTCCTTGCCAAAGAACCTCCATCAACCGATCACAACCGTCACCTGTCAAAGCGCTCACCGGCACGATCTGCTCAAAGATCTCCGTCTCCGCGTAGCGCCCGATCCGCGGCAGCAAATCGGGTTTCTTGACCCGGTCGATTTTGTTGAGAATTGCTATCCGCGGCGCTGAGCTCTTCTGGATCAACTCCAGCATATAGGCGTCGCCAGAACCAAAAGGCGTAGTCGCGTCCACGAGCAGACAGACGATGTCCCCCTCGCCCATGGCGTCAACCGCGTGACGCACCATTTGGCGGTTCATTCGATGCAGCGGGCGGTGTACGCCGGGGGTGTCGTAGAAGACGATCTGACCCTTTTCGTCGGTCAAGATGCCGACGAGGCGATGGCGAGTTGTCTGCGGTTTGTCGGACACAATCGCCAGCTTCTCGCCCAGCAGGCGATTCATCAGTGTGGATTTGCCGGCATTGGGCCGGCCGGCCAGAGTGACGATTCCGGATCGCGTCTTCACCTGTCGCAAGCCCCGAGTGTCAATCGACAGGGCGCTCACTGTCGCCGGGGGCATCGGGGACATCGCGGCCATCGGCCGCATCGGCAACATCGGTGATCGGCGCCACGCGAACGGCCTGGATACTGCGTCCAGACACACCTTCTACATCAAATCGCAGACCGTGCGCGCGTACCACCGCCCCAGCCTTTGGCACATCACCCAGGAGTCCGAAGACAAGCCCGCCCACGGTCTCGTACGGTTCGTCTCCGAACTCCGACGAAAACACCTCGCCTACTTTGTCAAGGCCTATCCTGCCGGCCATCCGCCAGGAACCGTCACCCATTTCTTCACAGAGAGGCTCCTCATCGTCGTGTTCATCGACGATTTCGCCGACGATCTCCTCGATAAGATCTTCCACCGTCACCACGCCCGCCGTACCCCCGTATTCGTCGACAACGATCGCCATCTGCTGATGGGCCGCCTGTAGATCCCGTAACAGATCCGCAAGCCGCTTGGTCTCCGGTACAAAGACCGGCGGTAGGGCAAGCGAAGCGGCCGAAACGACGCCCTCCGAGCGCAGGCCACGCAGAAGATCGCGAATGTGGAGAACGCCGCGGATGTCCTCCACCGACTCTCCGTAAAGCGGGATTCGCGAATGCTTGGAATCGATGATTAGCTGGGCCAGTTTGTCGAGCGATGTGTCCACCGAGGCGAAGATCACATCGACACGAGGGGTCATGACACTGCGCACCAGGTCATCGCCAAAGTCTATTACCCGCAGTATCAGGTCCTCTTCGCCGGGTTCGAGGATGCCCTCAGTGGCGCCGACATCCAGAAACGCCTCGATCTCCTCCTCCGACGCCTCGTCCTCCTCGACATCGTCGCGCCGCTGAACCGCCGCGGCCGGCAAAAGCGGCGCAGTCAGAAGAACGAGCGGCCACAGCACCACCAGCAAACCGCGGTAGACCAGGGTCAGACGTCGTAGTACTTTCTCGGGGTTGCGGCTGACGAGAAACCGGTTGAGAAGCTCGACGGCGACCACCAGCGCCGCTGCGATGCCCATGGCCGCACCGAGCTCCCGGAGGCCGAGCGGTTCTCCTGCGGCCAGCGCAAAAGCCAAAGGCACAATCAACGCCACGGGCATCGCCCGGGCAAGGGCACTCAACAGATACCGGAAGGCCTCGAACCGCTCCGGTCGATCCCACAAGAGGCGCAACCTCCCTCCTGCCTCCTCCACGCAGTGACGCAAACGGATGGGGCCGGGTCTCTCGAGCATTGCCGAGAGAACCACGAGTAGGGCCGTCAGCACCGCCAAGACCACGCTCAGCGTCCATACAAGCAACGGATTCACACTACCCTCTCGACCCAGCTCCGGCGCAAACGTTCCTCCAGGATCCTCATCTCGCCATCGTCGGTCTCGTGGTCATAGCCCAGACAGTGGAGGACGCCATGCAGCAGCAGCATCCGCAACTCTCGATCTACCGGCCGTCCGGCCTCCACCGCTTGGCGCCTGGCCGTAGGAACCGAGATCGCCACATCACCCAGGTGAAGTCCCTCGGGACCGTCTTCGCCGGGGAAGGAGAGAACATCGGTCGGCCGATCTATGTCGCGGTACTCCCGATTGAAACCGCGGATAGCGCGATCGCCTACAAAACGAACGACAAAGCTCACGGTGTCGGGTGCCAGCTCGAGCAGCAGCCGCTCCAGCCACACCTCGACTCCCGCATCCCGTACCTCGGCGTACCGGTTCGGATTCTGAAGCGAGATCTCGATCCGTTTGGCGGGTTCGGGGTCGGCTTCTTCAGGCAGGCCGGACGCCTTCATCCGGTTTTTGCTCCCGCCTTGCGCAGCGCGGCCCCCCTGGAATCTTGGCGCACGTCGGTATCTGCGTCCCGCTCAGTCTCGTAGCGATCGTAGGCGCTGACGATCTTCTGCACTAGCGGGTGACGAACCACGTCGCGCTCGCTAAAGTGAACGAACTTGATCCCCTCGATACCGGCGAGCGCCTGCTCGGCCTCCTTGAGACCCGAGCGTTTTCCCGCCGGCAGATCCACCTGAGTAACGTCCCCGTTGATGACGGCCTTGGAGTTGAAACCGATCCGGGTCAGGAACATCTTCATCTGTTCGCTGGTGGTGTTCTGGGCCTCGTCGAGAATCACAAACGCGTCATTGAGAGTCCGGCCGCGCATAAAGGCAAGGGGCGCGACTTCGATGGTGCCGCGCTCGATCATCCGGCCGACCTTCTCGAAGCCGATGAGATCGTACAGGGCGTCGTAGAGCGGGCGCAGGTAGGGGTTGACCTTCTCGGCCAGATCACCCGGCAGAAAGCCCAGCTTCTCGCCTGCCTCGACAGCAGGCCGCGCCAAAAGAATTCGCCGTATCTGTTTCTCGTTAAGCGCCGCCGCCGCCATCGCCACCGCCAGGTAGGTCTTGCCGGTACCAGCGGGTCCGATCGAGATCACCATGTCGTGAACGGCCATCGCTCGGAGGTACTCCTGCTGGACCAGGCTGCGCGGCGTTACCAGCTGTCTGGCGGAGCCCAGAATGCCGTCGCCGGCGAAGAACTCGACCAACGACGTCTGGGGAGCCTCCCGCAGGACCCTGATGGCGGTATCGATGTCGCGAGGCCGTAGCCGGTAGCCGGTTTCCAGCAGGGCCGAGAACTCCCGCAGCAGATGGGCCGCAACGCCCTGGCTGTCGGCATCGCCGCCGATCGTGACCCGGTTCCCGCGCGCCTCGAGGGTGACGCCAAACGCACGCTCGATCCTTCGGAGGTTCTCGTCTTTAGTGCCGAAAAGGGCGTCGATACCCTCATCGGCGAGGGTTACTTCGGACATAGCAATGTCAGGTGCTCAAGAAAATGATCAGGTTAGTGGAAGGGTTCGGCCGGGGAGGCCTGGGGGGAGGGCGGGCTCATTCACTCGGCTTTCAGTTTACCAGATCAGGTCTCCGTGCGCCGAAACCGACCTGGGGAGGTCATCACGGCGGACCCGCGCCTTCACATCCGCAGGCTGTCTACTTCTTCGAATAATCGTAAAACCCACGACCGCTCTTGCGGCCGAAACGTCCGGCCAGCACCATTTTCTTGAGCAACGGAGGTGGTGCGAAGCGGGTCTCGCGATACTCCTCGAACATGATGTTGGCGATGTAGTAGGTGGTATCCAGCCCTACATAGTCGAGCAACGCAAACGGCCCCATGGGATAGCCGCACCCTAGTTTCATCGCCCGGTCGATATCCTCGACTGCGCCGACACCGTTTTCAAGCGCCCGAACCGCATCGAGAAGATACGGCACCAGAAGCCGATTGACGATGAACCCGGAGTTGTCTTTGCAAGCAACCGGTTCCTTGCCGATCCGACGCACGAACTCATCGGCCGCCGCGGCCGCCTCTTCGCTCGTCATCAACGTCGAGACCACCTCGACGAGCCGCATCACCGGAACCGGATTAAAGAAATGAAGACCGATAAACCGATCCGTCCGGCGTGTCGCCATGGCGAGCTCGGTAATCGTCAAGGAAGACGTGTTGCTCGCAAACAACGCTTCTTTTTTGACGATGTCGTCGAGAGCCGAATACGTGCGGCTCTTTTGTTCGAGGTTCTCGACGATCGCCTCGATGATGAGGTCGCAGTCCGCGAGGTCCTCGCTTTCGGTCGTGCCGCTGAGCCGCGCCAGAGCGGCGTCTCGGTCCTCGGCACTCGACTTCCCCTTGTCCACAGCTCGCGCCAACGATTTGCCGATCCGATCCAGCCCCTTGGCCAGAAACTCCTCGTCGACCTCGCGAACGATGGTCTCCAGCCCCGCAAGAGAGCACACCTCGGCAATACCGGCACCCATCAAACCGCACCCCAGCACTCCGACCTTTTCAATCTTCATCAGCTTTCTTCTCCGTTGTCGTTCGGTTGTTCGATCTCGATCAGACGGTCCTCGCCCGGTCCCGGTCGCGAGATCTGGATCCTCCAGGCGCCGGTGACCGGGAAATCGACTCGCTCCGCCCACTCCACCACTTTGAGCCCCTCGCCCGCAAGGACCTCCTCCAGGCCTAGCGTCGCCAGGTCACCCGCGTCCAAGCGGTAGAGGTCGACGTGCACCAGCCGCCGGCCCCCTGCCTCGTGCTCGCGGATCAGCGTGTAGGAGGGCGACTGGACTTGGGACGGGTCGAACCCCAGACCTGCCGCCACACCCTGCGCCAGCACCGTCTTTCCGGCACCCAGGTCCCCTGTCAACAACACGACCGCATCCGGTGGCAGACGCCTCGCGATACGTGAGCCGATGTCCCGAGTTTCCTCGGCCGTCGAGGTGTGAAGCTCTTCCATTCTCGCTCCGCTCTAACCGCCCTATAGGAGCTTGCTGAGAAACCCCGAGGGGTCGCGCGACAAGGGCTTGCGGTTTCTCAGCAAGCCCCTAGCCTCCGAAAGGCGGCACCCAGTTTCTCGGCCAGGTCACCCGCTGCCAACCCCACTTCGCCTTGCTCCTCGGCTGCGAGGTCGCCGGCAAGACCGTGAACAAAAACGCCCAGTCGCGCAGCGGCAGTGGCGTCGTGGCCCTGAGCGATCAGACTAGCGATGACACCGGTGAGCACATCGCCTGAACCACCGGTCGCCATTCCGGGGTTACCCGTGGGGTTGACCGAAACGTCGCCTCCCGGCTCAGCGATCAGGGTCAGGTGGCCTT
>JAOTZA010000187.1 GCA_029861655.1 Acidobacteriota bacterium
GTGCCTCTGGGTAACGCTCTTAGGTGTCCTGTTTTAGCCGTTCCTTGTGAGGAAACGGTGATCGTCATCACGGTAGAGTCGCTTTTCGGCGGCCGGCCGGGATCTGAAGACGGTTGTCGCCGGAAAAATGACTCAAGAAGCCCCGGCGCCGGCTCTACGGAGATCCGCCAAGCGCGATCTAAACGTCGGCGCGGTGACTCCCAGGAGGCTCGAGCCGGTGGTGGTGTCGTTCGGGGCTCTCTGCAAGACTTCCTCGAGAAGAAGGCGTTGGACTCGATCGACGAGGGCGGACCCCGCCTCTTCGCCGCGGACGATCTCGCGGAGGAGACTTCGAGTTTCGCTCCACCTTCCCGAGCGAGGCGCTAGACCGGCTCGGGCCTGTTGCTGTGCCTTTCTGAGCCGTCGTCTGAAGGTCGTTTCGGGGACGCTGAGCAGAACCGCACCACGCCGTGCAATGCCTTGGGCGGCTTCATCCGCTTCCAAAAACAGGTCATCTCCCAGCCACTTGCCGAGTGGGAAGAGAAACTCTGAGTCAACGTGTAGTGTCAGCTCGATCTCCTGCCCCAGCGCCGTCCGCAGACGTTGCCAGACATCCGGCTGCGCCGCACTCGCCTCGGCGCCGTCTTGGCTGGTATCGGCAGGTCCAAGGCTGGTTGGAAGGCTGGGTGTTTGAGGCATCGTCGCGGTGTCCGGTAGCTGGATCTCTTTTGGCTCGAGATTCTCGCCTTCGCAGAGTATGACCGCTTGCATGAGTCGATTCTGAAGCTCACGCACGTTGCCAGGCCAGGGGTAGGCGAGCAGAGCGTCTTCGGTTTCGGGTGCAAACCGGCGCACGTTCTTCTGGTACTGAACGGAAAAAGTTTCGAGAAAATGGCGAGCCAGATGGAGAATGTCGTCGGGACGCTCGCGCAACGGCGGCACCTCCAACCGCACCACGTTGAGACGGTAGTAAAGATCCTCGCGGAAACGACCGGCCGCGACTTCCGTCGCGAGGTCGCGGTTGGTCGCCGCCAGGATCCGCACATCCACTCTTCTGGACCGGCTGCCGCCGACGGTGGTGAACTGCTTCTCTTGGACAAAGCGCAAGAGTTTGCTCTGGACTTCGAGTGGCAGTTCGCCGATCTCGTCCAGCAAGACGGTTCCCAGGTGAGCCTCTGCGAGCCGCCCTACCCGCCGGCCCTGAGCGCCGGTGTAGGCGCCCTTCTCATGCCCGAAGAGCTCGCTTTCGATCAAGGTAGTAGCGATCGACCCGCAATCGACAATTACGAAAGGTTGTTCTCGTCGGGTGCTCAGTTCGTGAACCGTCTGCGCCAGAAGTTCCTTCCCCGTGCCGCTCTCGCCGGTGATGAGGACCGTGGCATCGGTTGGCGCTACCCGCCGTGCCATCGCCACCACCGCTTCGAACTCGGCGGAGCGATAGACGAGCTTGGCCTGTTGGATCGCCTGGCGGAGCTCCTGGAGCTCAGCCCGGAGCTGCCTCCGTTCGGCCTCCTGCCGGGCCTGTTCGCGTTCCGCCAGCTGGGCACGGTGGAGGGCGACGGCGAGTTGGCCTGCCAGCGCTTTGAGAAAAACGAGATCGGAGGCTTGGAGCTGCAGGCTATCAGCGGCACCGTCAAAATACAGAGCGCCCAGGACTTCGCCGGAAGAGATGAAAGGCATGGCGTAGCAAATGGTCTTGGCGTCGTCATCGGCAACCCCTTCGCGTGGCTCCCCGGCCGCGATGGCCAGTCGCATCAACTCCTCACCATCGTGCTCGAGCTCGACGGTTTCGACCCTTTCCTGGGTTCCGGAGGAGCGCGGTGTGCGGGTCAGTCCGCGGATCAGCTCGAAGCTGGCATCTTCGGCTCTCGAAAAGAGCCCTATTCTTTGCGGCTTGAGTCCGCTATAGATCCGTTTGACGACCTGACCCGCCAGATCGTCGAAGTCCTGGTGCATCGCGATACCGTCGATGGTGTCCCAAAGCAAGACCATGTTGCGGTAATCCTTGGCCAGGTTGCCGGTGAAGATCCCGCTGAGCCGGTCGAAGGCGCCGGTCTCCTCGCTGCCCGAACGTTCTTCCCAGTCGACAATGCAGCTCCCTCCCAACCTCTTGGCTGCATTGAGTGCCTGATCGGCCCTGCGTATCAGCTGCAGGGACTCGCTGATCTCCTTGTCTTCGGGGTCGAGGATCGCGATTCCGATCGAGAAACCCAGCCTTACGGCGCCGTCGAGGAACGCGCCCTCGGAGAGACCTTCGAGGATCTTTTGCGATACCTGCCGTGCTCGGGGCTTTTCGGTGTCGACCAGAATCGCCGCAAAGATCGCGCCGCCATAACGAGCAACAGGGTCTGAGCTGCGCAAGACTCCACGCAGTCGCTCGCTGATCTCATGGATGATCTTGTCACCCGCTTCGCGACCAAAACGCTCGTTGATCTGAGCGAACTCGTCCGGGTTGATGAGCAAGAGGGACAAGTGTTTCTTCGCTATCCGCGCTTTTTCCAACTCCTCGGACAACAGCGCCTGAAAGCCCACCCGGTCGGGCAGACCGGTAACGGGATCTTTTAGGATGGCGGAGACATAGGATGTATGGCTCGACAGGGCGCCGCCCAAAGAGAAGAGCCACTCCCACCAGTGAGCCGAGTTTGCGGTCTCGTTCATCGCCGCGGCCAGGTCGCTGTTCTTGAGCCGCTCGGCGGCAGGCCCGGAGTCCGGCGGGAACCGAAACCCCAGCCAGGCCGCGGGAAGCTCCTCGCTATCGGCCGAGTCCATGTCGGAACGGCGTCTTGCCAGGCCTTGGGCGTCGTTTGCAGCGGGAAGAAGTCCCCCGGACCAGAAGGCGCGAACCGGTGGCAAAGGGACGAGACCGCCAGCTGCGTCGGAGCTTGCGACGACGGATGGAAGCGACCGTCCGTCCTGGGAACCGGGGCGGCCTCGGGAGAGTCGTTCGGCGAAGGCCTCAGCTGCATCGAGATCGGCGATCTCCGGTAGAGGATCCGCTTTCCCTGTGTGGAGCAGAAGCGGCCGTACGAGCCCGGAAAGCGGCGGTGGTACAAAGAGGGACAGCGCCTGAGCGCCGCTCAGTTTCCGGATTCCCTCAACGTAGGAATGAAGTAGCTCGGAGGCTTCAAACATGGCTCGATAGGATCCCCATGGTCCAGGCTGCCTCAAAGAGGGAAGGACCCCAAGATGATGGGTTATTCCTCGAATCACCGCCAAAACCGTGGCCGAATGATAGCGCACGCCCCAAGGAGAAGGAGCTTTCCAGCGACCTGAACGTGGAAAGTCTCGCCCGAATCATCTGGCGGCGCTGTTGAACTTGAAACAATGCCGTGCCACAAAGCGTATTTTCCGATGAAGGTCCGAGGTTGGTGGAAACCGCAGATGGCGGTTGAGGAAATCCCGGGAGACTCATAATGGATGGGCACGAGAAGAAGAAATCATGGCTGCGGATCGGCTCGGTAGTCGTGGGTCTAGGGTTGGTCCTGGCGATCGTCCTGGCGGCTCTGAACTTGAGCAGCTCCAAGGCCAACGGGGCCGAGAGTTCGGAGCCCGCGGCCGCCCAAGAAGATCAGCAGGCCGATGGCCAGCAGGACAGTGATTCCGACTCGGAAGGAGAGGGCGAGGAGGGCAAAGAAAAGAAGGCGCCGGTTCCGGTCGAGGTCGAGCAGGTTGCCGTTGGGCCGGTGTCCGACTACATCATGTCGAGCGCTAATCTGGTGGCCGAGTACCAGGTCAAGGTACTGAGCGAAGTCGAGGGTCGGCTCTCCAGGGTCAAGGTAGAGGAAGGGGATGCGGTGCGCAGCGGCCAGGTCATGGCGACGCTGGTTCGTGACGACGCCGAGATCGGCCTCACAAAGGCCGAGTTGAGGCGGACCAACGCCCGCATGGCCTTCGAGCGTGGCGAGGATCTCCTCGCCAAGGAGTTGATAAGCCGCGAGGAGCACGACAAGTTCACGATGGAATACGAACTCGCCAAGGAAGAGTTGGCCGAAGCTCGCTGGACCTTGGAGAAAACGACGATCAGAGCTCCGTTTGGCGGAGTCCTCAGCGAGCGGCTCATCCAGGTGGGCCAACACATCCGACCCGGCGACGAGTTGTTCCAGGTCACCGACACGGATCCGTTGATCGCCCGCATCTTTTTGCCGGAGCGGGATGTCATCGGTCTCGACGTGGGTCGCGACGTGAAGATCCGGCTCAACGCCGACGAGAATGTCGAGTTCTCCGGGCGGGTTCGCCAAATAAGCCCGGTCGTGGATGTGGCTACGGGAACGGTGAAGGTGACCGTCGAAGCTTCTGGGCCTCCGTCGTCGGTTCGTCCGGGGAGCTTTGTGGGTATCCACATCGTCCGCGAGACCCATCCGAGAGCACTCCTGGTGCCACGCGAAGCGGTCATCCGAGAGCTTCAGAAGGCACACGTCTTCGTTGCCGGTGTCGAAACAGCAGAGCGTCGGATCGTCACACTGGGTCTCGAGGAGGACGATCTCGTAGAGGCCTTGTCGGGTCTCGAGGAGGGTGATCAGGTCATCGTCGCCGGCCAGGGCGGTCTCAAGGACGGTTCTCCGATCAAGATTCTGGGGGCAGAAGCTCCTGTGGAAACCGAGACGGGCGCCGACGTCGGTGAACCGGCCAGTTAGCCGCCCGTGCTGGAAGCTCAGGGCGTCGCAGAGGGTCTGACGAGATGAATCCGAGGACTTCCACCACGGGCTGCTAGGCCCCTCTCTAAAGGCGGATCATGCGTCTCGTCGAGTTTTCATTACGTCGCCGGGTCACCATCGCGATGGCGACCGTGGCTCTGATCCTCTTCGGTCTGGTGGCTTTTGGCCGGCTGTCGATCAACCTTCTCCCCGACCTCTCCTATCCCAGTCTGACGGTCGAGACCCGGCTTCCGGGCGCCGCTCCTGCCGAAGTCGAGGCGCTCGCCTCGCGACCGATCGAGGAGGTCGTGGGTATCGTCGCCGGGGTCAAGCGGTTGACATCGGTTTCGCGCCCCGGTCTCTCGCAGGTGACCCTCGAGTTCGAGTGGGGTCGCAACATGGACTTTGCGTCGCTCGACGTGCGACAGAAGCTCGATCTCATCCGGTTGCCCCGCGAGGCCACAAAACCCGTCATCCTGCGATTCGACCCCGCCAACGATCCGGTCGTGCGGCTCTATCTGGCCGGCGGTGAGGATCTCTACCAGCTTCGCTATGTCGCCGAAGAGGTGCTCAAAAAGGACCTCGAGTCGACCGAGGGAGTGGCGGCGATCAAGGTCAACGGCGGTTACGAGGAAGAGATCCAGGTCAGGGTAGACGAGGGCAAGCTGGCGCTGCTGGGGCTGTCGATCCAGGACGTAAACCGCCGGCTCGAGCGAGAGAACGTCAACCAGGCAGGTGGCAGTCTCTACGAGGAAGAGGCGCGCTACTTGGTGCGGGCCAACAACGAGTTCGAGGACCTCGACGACATCATGGAGACCGTGGTGCTGACGCAGGGGGGCCGGCAAGTCACGGTCGCCGATGTCGCCGAAGTACGGCGGGGGCACAAGCAGAGAGAAGTGATCACCCGGTTTGGCGGCGACGAGGCGGTGGAGCTGGCGCTGTACAAAGAGGGCGACGCCAATACGGTTCGTGTGTCGAGAGCCGTCCACGCGCGGTTGGGCAACGTCGGGAGTGATCTTCCCGAGGGAGTCGAAGTCGTCACCGGGATCGACCAGTCGGAGTTCATCCGCGCGTCGATCGACGAGGTCCTGATGAACGCGTTGATCGGCGGTTTCATTGCGATTCTGGTGCTTCTGTTCTTTCTCAAAGACGCGCGCTCGACACTGATCATTGGCGTCTCGATTCCGATCTCGGTGGTCACGACCTTCTTTCTCATGTACCGCACCGGCACGACGCTCAACATCATGTCGCTGGGCGGGTTGGCGTTGGGTGTCGGGATGCTCGTCGATAACGCCATCGTCGTGCTCGAGGCGATCTTCAAACGCCGGGAGGCGGGGGCGGAGCCTTTCGCGGCCGCTCTCGAGGGAGCCTCCGAGGTTGGACGGGCAGTCATCGCCTCCACCCTGACGACGGTGGCCGTTTTCTTGCCGGTCGTGTTTCTGGAAGGCATTGCGGCGCAGCTCTTCCGCGACATGGCGCTGACCGTCTCCTTCTCGCTTCTGGCCTCCCTGGCGGTGTCGCTGACCCTGATTCCGATGCTGGCGGCGCTGACTCTGGGGGGCGTGACAGCTTCTTCGAAGCCGGCCCCCAGTGGGGGGGGCAAGATTCGCCGCACGCTGCGGTTCGTGCTTGTACGGATCCCCGCTGTGGTCGTTCTGGGGCTGAGATTTCTGTTCCGCTGGCTGGGGCGGGGTGCGGCGATCCTGGCCCGGCCGGCGACCGCGGTATTCGATCGCGCCCTCGGCGCCCTGGCCGCGCTCTATCCCAGGCTCCTGAAAGGC
>JAOTZA010000188.1 GCA_029861655.1 Acidobacteriota bacterium
TTGTCCCGGTCGTAGTGCCACCAGTAACACTCCCGTTCCCGAGGTTGCACAAGCAAGCAACCACGACGGGAGGAGACACGCAAGCTCGTTGGGGGAACACCAGAAAAGCAACTGGGTACTTTCCGCCGAAGGCGTTTCACTATCACATCTGGGGCTCAGTCCACCTTGCGCCGACCTGGCACGATCTCCGAAGAGGTACCTCGCCCCTGCGCACGATGCGCCCTCTCCCACCGCTCAAGCAGTTCTTTTGCGTCTATCCACTCAGGCACTCCGGATGGCGTGATGTCCGGCGGCGGTGGCCCACTCTCTGCTCGCAATCGAGAGCGCGTTGCTTAGAGACGCCAAGTATCGGTTGCAGGTCGCTGGGCTTCGGCGGCCGTAAGTACCTGTTCTTCTTCTACTTATGGCGGAGGGGGCGGGATTCGAACCCGCGGAACCCGTGAAGGCTCGCCGGTTTTCAAGACCGGTGCATTCGACCACTCTGCCACCCCTCCGCGGCGGGTAGATTACCGTGGTCGCAGGAAGGTGTGCTCTCAAAGGTCGAAAACCAGACGGAGACCGTCCTCGAGTTCAGCCAGAGCTGTTGCGGGCAGCAGGGCTGCCCGGCTGGCGAAATCTGAGCGGACGGCCTTCTGGATGTCGTAGACGTTGGCTACCGACGGCTTGGGAAGGCCTGTCGAGCGCCGGTCGAAGCGTACGTTACCCGGCAGATCGGCCAAATGAAGTCGGCTAGTTAGCGGAACGACCAAAAAGGATCGCACCCGAGCCTCTCTCACCTTGTCGGTTTGGACTACGACAGCCGGCCTTCGCTTGTCGACGTGAACCCACCAAACCTCACCGCGGCGCGGTAGCCCTTCACCACTCGTCATCGCCGTACTCCTGGGCCATCCGCTTGGCCTGATACTCGTGCCAGGCGGAATCGTCCTCGGCGACGTCCCAACCGTGGCGGTCGATATAGGCGCTCGCCTGCTTGCGGATCTGCTCCGCGCGCAACAGCTCGGCCAGAAAACCTGACCTGGTGAGACCTCTACGCCTGGCCTCTTCGTCGGCAAAGGTGAGGAGTTCGCCAGAGAGGGATACCCCGATCTTCATGAAGACAGGGTATCACAAGATGGAATACCATGGTATTCCCGCAGGGTCGACCGCAGTCGACCGCCACGCAGAAGAAAAGCAGACTAGTAGATGTCCGACGAGTCCATCTTGCGGACAAAGAAGAGCGCGTAGACGCTCAGCCCAAGACCGCCGGCAAGAGACAGGATCCCCATCCACAGGGTCGCCAGACCCCGGGTCGCCTGGTAGTACCAGAGCTCACGAGCCCCAAAGAGCTCGGCGGTGATGATGACGACGAGGATGAAGATCAGGTGAAAGATCTTCAAGGACACGAGCCTCACCTCCTTTAATTCTTCAGCATACGCCCAACGCGCTGCCGGCGCGCCGCCCGTGGGGGTGGTTTCGACTGCGACTCGGGAACCCGGTCGACACGGAGGTCGACCGCTACAACGGAGGCGGTGCTCCGCTGGGCCGTATCACCGCCACGTCAATTCTCGGCGGTGATCCGATCGGTCCCCATGAACGACCGGAGTACCTCGGGCACCTCGACCGAGCCATCGGCCTGCTGGAAGTTCTCGAGAATCGCCACGACGGTTCTTCCGATCGCGAGCCCCGAGCCGTTCAAGGTGTGGAGAAAGCACGGCTTGCCGCCATCGGTGGGCCGGTAACGTAGGTTGGCGCGTCGCGCCTGAAAGGCCTCGCAGTTGGAGCACGAGGAGATCTCGCGGTAGGCATTCTGCCCCGGGAGCCAGACTTCGAGGTCGTAAGTCTTGGCGGCCGAGAAGCCCATGTCACCGGTCGAGAGCGTCACCGTGCGATACGGAAGTTCGAGGACCTGCAAAACTCGCTCGGCGTTGCCCGTCAGTTCTTCCAAGGCTTCGTAGCTTGTGTCCTGGCTGGTCAAATGCACCAACTCGACTTTGTTGAACTGATGCTGGCGGATCAAACCACGGACGTCCTTGCCGTAGGAACCGGCTTCGGCCCGGAAACACGGCGTCCAGGCGGCATAGCGGATCGGCAGGTCGGCTTCGTCCAGAATCTCGCCGGCGTGGAGGTTGGTGACCGGCACCTCGGCGGTGGGGATCAGGTAGTAGCCGTGGGGCGACACCTTGAAGGCGTCTTCTTCGAACTTGGGAAGCTGGCCGGTACCGGTCATGGCCGCGGCGTTGACCATAAATGGCGGTAAGACTTCACGGTAGCCATGCTCCGTGGTGTGGAGATCGAGCATGAAACTGATGAGTGCCCGTTCGAGCCGCGCGCCGGCACCAAAGGACGCAGTGAAACGGGCCCCGGCCACGCGGGCGCCACGCTCGAAGTCGAGAATCCCGAGCTCGGGACCCAAGTCCCAATGCGCCTTGGGCTCGAAATCGAACGAAGTGGGCTCGCCCACTTGCCGTTCTACGCGGTTGGCGTTCTCGTCCGCTCCGCGTGGCACGCTCTCGTGCGGCAGGTTAGGCAGGTTGAGCGTCGCTGAATCGAGCTCTGTCTCGAGCTCGCTCAGGCGCGTCTCGTGGGTGGAGATCTTCTTTTTGAGCTCTCCGACCTCGATCATGATCGATTCTGCGTCCCCACCCTCCCGCTTGAGGCGCCCGATCTCCTTGGACGCCTCGTTACGACGACGCTTTTGGTCCTCGACCTCACCCAGGATTTCTCTGCGCTCCTGATCGAGCGCCAACCATCGATCGAGCAACGATCCGTCGTCGCCGCGCGTGGCCAGCAACTCGCGCACTCGGTCGGTGTCGTTGCGCAGGAGGTCTTTGGCCAACATGACGATGGAAGTGTATCGCTCGATGGTCCGAGGGAACAGTCGGTGGCCACTCTCTGTCTTAGCCTAGCGATTGTGTCCGGGCCAACTGCCGAGCGATTCTGTCCCCTATGGAAAGAATCGCGATGAGTAAGAAAGAACTGGTTCGGTATCAGGTCTTGAGCGGCGTCCTGGAGGGCCATCTGGCACTCCGGGACGCCGCTTCCTCTTTGGGCATCAGTGCCCGCCACGCCCGGCGTCTCCTGCGGCGCCTGCGTCTGAGGGGCCCGCAGGGCTTGGTCCACGGCAATCGAGGTCGCGCGCCCAGCAACCGCACGCCCCCGGAGCTGCGCGAGCAGGTCCTGGCTTTCGTCGAGGATCGCTACAAGGGCTTCAATGACACCCATCTCACCGAGATCCTCGCCGAGCGCGAAGGCCTCTCGATCGGCCGCGAGACCCTGCGCTCGATCCTGCGCACTGCCGGCCACCGGCCCAAACGCAAGCGACGACCCAAGAAGCACCATCGACGCCGCGAGCGCAGCGCCTCCAAAGGGCTCATGGTCCTGTGGGACGGCAGTCCCCATCGCTGGCTCGGGGAGGAGCAAGACCCGATCACGCTCATGGCCGCCATCGACGATGCCGACGGCGAGCTCGTGGCCGCTTTCTTCACCCCCCAGGAGACCTCGGAGGCCTATCTGCGCCTGCTGCGAACCGTCCTGATGCGCCGCGGAATCCCGGTCTCGATCTACCAGGACCGCCATAGCGCTTTGCGCCGCAACGATGACTCCTGGAGCCTCGAGGAGCAACTAGCTGGACGCCGGCGCCCGACCCAGGTCGGACAAGCCTTGGAGGATCTCGCCATCCAACCCATCTTTGCCCTCTCGCCCCAAGCCAAGGGCCGCGTCGAGCGCCTCTTCGGGGTCCTTCAGGATCGGCTGCTCGCCGAGATGCACCTCGACGGCATCTCCACTCTGGAAGCGGCCAATCGATACCTTGAAGAACTCTGGATCCGCCGCTACAACCGCCGATTCCGCAAAGACCCGCGATCGCCACACCTCAGCTACCGCTCCCGCCAAGGCGTCGACCTGCACCAGATCCTCGCCTTTCGCTACCAGGCCACAGTCCTCAACGACAACACCGTCCGCCTCGGCGGTCTCACCATCGACATCCCCCCGGGACCACGAGGCCGCTCCTACGCCAAAGCCAGAGTCCACGTCCGACAGCACCTCGACGGCTCCTGGACCGTCTACTACCAAGAACACACCATCGCTCAGGCGCCCGCTTCCCCCCTGGCCGAACCCATGCGCTATCTCAAGCACACCACCGGTGAGAAACGCACCCGAGCCGCCCGCGAGGAGCTCTTCGTCTACCTCTCCAACCCACAACCACCAGGGACACTTTCCCTCGGCAGTTAAGAGGACCTATTGCCTCGGCTTAAACACTTTGATGATCTCTAGCCGTGGCGTCACCGCGGCTTTTCGGGAGCTGCTACGCCAATGCGGCCCGCAAGGACGCGACGGCACAGATCCGCCAGACACCGCGCCGGCAGGAACGGGCTGGTAGGATTTTGTGGATGCCCGCCCTTTGGGGCGTGGAGGACCAGGTGCAGGGGCGATGATCCGTCTGAGAGTAGACCTAAGAGACGCCAATTCCTACGAGCATCTCTTCGAGGGCGAATCGCTCATCATCGGTCGCGCCGGAGCATCGGATCTTTCGTTGGAGGACCGATTCCTTTCGCGCCAGCATGCCAGGTTGTTCATCCACGAGGGCCAGCTCATGGTGGAGGACCTGGGTTCGCGAAACGGCACCAAAGTCAACGGCTCTCAGATCGAAGGCCCGGTACCGATCAAGGCCAGCGACCAAGTCCGGATCTCTAGCAGCACGATCACCATCCTCGAAGACGACAAGGGCTCGGGCGGCCTCGCGGGTGGTGCCCTGCCTGACGGCACGGTGCTCATTCCTTCCTCAGATCTGCTGACAAAATTCGTCGGCCAGGACGCCGAAGCGACTCGCGGTGAAGACAACCTGCGTCGCCAGGCGAAACACCTCCGAATCCTCAACGAAGTGCATCAGGCGGTGGCGGGCTCCATCGAGCTCAACCAGCTGCTCGAACTGATTCTCGATCGCACCTTCGACCACCTCCAGCCCGAACAAGGCGCCATCTTCCTGCTTGGCGACGACGGTGAATACTCCCGAGTCGCAAGCCGAAGACGCGAGAACCTCGACGACGACTATCTCTATTCGCGTACCCTCGTCAGGCAGGTCTCGGAAGAGGGCCTCGCGGCGCTAGTGCTCGATGCGCAAACCGACACGCGTTTTGCCAACGCCGCCAGCATTCTCGACGCGGGAGTTCGCAGTCTGATCGCCGCCCCACTCTCCTATGCCGAGGGCTCGCTGGGCATGATCGCTCTTAGCTCGCGCCTCCATGTCCGTCAGTTCACGGAGGACGACCTCCAGCTCCTAAGCTCGTTGGCTTCGGTCGGAGCTCTCAGAGTCTGGACACTCTCTCTGGCCGAGGACGCGGCGGAGCGCCGGCGGATGGAGGGAGAGCTGGAGCTCGCCAGAAAGATTCAGATCGCCCTCTTGCCGGATGACCTTCCCACTTTCCCGGGTTACAAGATCTGCGCTTTCAACACTCCTTCTCGTGGTGTGTCAGGCGATTTCTATGAAGTCGTGTCGCGGTCGAGCGGCACCGAGTGTGTCCTCCTTCTCGCCGATGTCTCCGGGAAAGGGATGGCGGCGTCACTTTTGACGGCGACGCTCGAGGCGCTTGCGGCAGGGCCGATTCTGGACGGCCTGGGGCCGGATGAGATCTGCAACCGTCTGGGCGTCCTGCTCGAACAGCGGACGCCGCCCGAGCGTTTCGCGACCGCTTTTCTCTCGGTTCTCGAACAATCGTCGGGCTCGATCACCTACGCGAGTGCCGGCCACAATCCGTGCATTCTCGTCCGCTCCAGCGGCGAGATCGAGAGTCTCGACCGCACCGGGATCCCCTTGGGGCTGTTACCGGGCGCAAACTACGAAGCAAAGCGCTGCCAGCTCAACGAAGGCGACACCCTGGTCGTCTATTCCGATGGCATCACCGAAGCGACGAATCCCGACGACGAGGAGTATGGTCTCGAACGCCTCATCCGCATTTGTATCGAGCGTTGCGGCGAGGATGTCGAGTCGCTCGTCTCGGCCGTCGATAGAGACCTTCACGATTTCGCTCAGGGTGAGCCATTTGCCGATGACCGTACGATGGTGGTGGTGCGCCGCGACCCTCTTCCGGAGTCCGGCGGCTAGCCGGACGTCCGCATGGACTCCCATGGTAGAGTCTGACGGATACTGCAAAGTAGCGCCTGAGTTCGGTCCAATAGAGGCTCGAGCTCTGACTCTCGCGCAAAAGGGGGAAGCGAGGTTGCTCTGCGCTGGCCGTTTCCCATCGTCTTCATCTTCCACCTTTCCGCCGTGGGCGGCTGATCGTATGCTCAACTCTTGCGATCTCTCGAGGAATCTCTCGTCCCTCGCCGAGCTGTTCTCCTTTCTGGATCAGCACGTCGAAGCAAACGCTCTCGACGAATCGCAGGCCTTCTGTCTCCAACACGCCGCC
>JAOTZA010000189.1 GCA_029861655.1 Acidobacteriota bacterium
CGCGAGAAGATCGCCCGGGGTGGTGAGGGTGTAGCGCCCGCACATCAGACAGCCCGCCTGTGCTGGCGCCAATTGCCGGCGACGCAGGTCGAGATCACGGCCTCGTCACCGCCGCCAAACACCAGCGACGGCAAGAGTGTCTGGGGGCTCCACCCCGCCAGGATCGGGTGGTCGAGGTTTATTTCGACCAGATCCGCGGGTGCCCCGGCGGCGATTCGGCCGCTCTCGATCCCGAGGCTCTGAGCGCCGGCGCGTGTGGCGGCTTCGACGAGGGCTGTGCTTTCTGCCGACCCGCCCACTATCCCCCGTTTCTCGAGTCTGAGCCTTTGGGCATGCTCGAGCCAACGCATCTCCTCGGTCATCGAGATCCGCAGGTTCGAGTCAGTGCCCAGACAGACCTGCCCGCCCGACCCGAGAAAAGCTGGCAGGTCAGGGATTCCATCGGCGAGGTTGGCCTCGGTAGTGGGGCACACACAGACGAAACCTCCGTGGATGGCGAATCGTGCCAGATCCGTCGGGGTCGAATGGGTACAGTGAATCGCAGTTAACCCCGCCGCGGTGTCGAGCCTCTCGTTGAGGAGGGCGAGAGGCCCCATGCCGTAGGAAAGAACGGAGTCCTCGATCTCTTGCTTCTGTTCTTCGAGGTGAATGTGGAAGACGAGCCCTCGTCGTCGCGCCTCGGTGTAAAGCTCCACGATCTGCTCCGGCGAGGCCGAGCGGATCGAGTGTGCGACCACGCCGAGACTCTGGGTGGCCGGATCAGTGCAGCTCTCGAGGTGCTCGAACTGACGCCAGTACTCATCGAGCGATCGAGTTGCGAAGCGGTTCTGGGCGCCTGAGAGCTCCTTGCCGATACCTCCACGTCCGTAGAACGCCTGCAGCAGGACCAGCCGGATCCCGGCCTCGGCGGCCGCCTCGAGCACCCGCCCGTCGAAGTCAAAGTCGCCTCGCTGGTCGTTGTGCGCCTGGCGATGGTGAAGATAATGAAACTCGCCGACCGTGGTGATCCCGCAGGAGCGCATCTCGCGAAATGCTGCAAGCGTCAATTCGTAGAAACGAGACTCGTCGAGCTCTTCCACGAGCCGGTACATCGCGTCGCGCCAGTTCCAGAAATCGCTTGCCGTGACGGCGCCGACTTCACCGTGGCCACGGAGGCCTCTCTGGAAGGCGTGCGAATGGGCGTTGACAAAGCCGGGAAGCAGAGCGCTGTGAGCCAATCGACGATCCGGCGGATCCGATCCAGCGTCTACCGGGTCCACAGAAGCGATCGAACCGTCCGCATCGATCTTGATTTGCATGCGGCTTTCAAACTGGTTGCCTATCCAGGTCCAAGCCGCTTCGATCGTCTCGCCGGTCGTGGGTCCTCTGGGTGCGCGGGTGGTCACGCCGCCTCCGGATTGCAGCAGTACTCCTCGACGAGTTGCTCCAGAACGACGGCGGCCTTGGCCATTTCGGCCTTGGGGACGAACTCGTTGGCTTTGTGGGCGACCTCGATCGACCCCGGTCCGTACAGCACCGCCTCGATTCCGAGGGCGCTCAGATAACCCGCGTCACTGGCGAACGAGACACCAAAGCTCTCGCGCTGATTGAGTAGCCCGCGGAGACTTTGGTGGATTGGCGCGTCCTCGGCCGTCTCGAGCGGGGGGCTATCGTTGTCCACCGAGAGGCTCCATTCCCCGGGCTCGAGCGCGTTCATCAGGCACTCTTCTACTCTCGCAGTCAGATCGGCAGCGACATCGCCCGGCAAAGGCCTGAGACCCATGCGCAGCCGGCAGTGAGCGGGTATGACGTTGACCGCGCTGCCGCCTTCGATGATCCCAAGGTTGAAAGCCACAAAGGGAGTCTCGGAGAAGAATCGCGAATTGGGGCCGCGTTCTTGTTCGAGCTTGGTTCTCAGACCGGCAAGCGCGCGGACAGCGCGGCCGGCGACTTCGATCGCATTCCGGCCGCGGTGGGGATAGCCGCTGTGCGCGGCGCGCCCCTTGAAAGCGAGATCGAGGCGCAAATGACCCTTGTGAAGTCGGATCGCTCGCAGCGAAGTCGGTTCGCCGACCACCGCGGCGGTCGGCCACGTGTCCCCAGGGTCCGCGTCCCGGATCAGTTCCGCGGCGCCCAGCGACCCGAGTTCCTCGTCGCGCGTGAAGAGCAGAATCAACGGGTGGACCAACTTATCTGAGTCGAGGGCCACCAGACGGTGCAGCGAAAGGGCCAAGAAGCCTTTCATGTCGGCCGTGCCTCTTCCCACCCAACGGTCGCCACCGTCGATCAACTCGAATGGGGGGGAGGTCCAGTCGGGCTCCGTAGCCGGGACGACATCCAGATGACCGCAGAGGAGGAGGCCCGGGCGGGTCCCGGAATCGACCGGAGGGCCGGCCGAGATCACGAGGTTCTCTTTCCGCCCCGAGCTGTCCGGATGGCGCGTAATGCGGATCCCCGGCCGGTCCACGAGATTGCAGATGAACTCGACTATCTCGCGGGTCGACTCGTGGCTGGTGGTGTCGAACGCCACCAGCCGTTCGAGCAGCCGCTGTACCGAAGGGGTGTTGCCCATCTTGGCTAACCTAGTTCGAGTGGTGGGAGTCAGGCAAGTCGTCAAGAGGCCGGGCTGTGATGAGGACCGGTCTGGGATACTGGTGTTCAACGGCTCGGCAAAGCGGCGCAAGCGTCGCGGGGCGAGCCTTTCCATCTTCCGATGGCTCGCGCAGCGGCGGCTTCGGCACTCCGCCCTGCAGAGGTAGAATACCGGCTCCCGGCGGCCCGGCGTTTGCCACCGCCGAGCAACCCTCGATGAAGCCATCAGATCTCATCCGCCTCACACCCGGGAAGCGCGTCCTCTACCTGACGAAGGACCCCGAGTTGATCCGCCGGCAACTAGCCGGCGAGCTGAACCTCGAGATGGCGCATCTACGGGTGGAGGATCTGCTCGACGACATCAACACCGATGCCATGACCCCGGCCTGGGTGTGTTTTTCGCACCGTCCGGAAGATATCGCTCGCGATGCGTACGCCGGCCTCATTGTGGACGGTGAAAGGCTCTTTGCGCGGGACGTGTTGCGAGACGGCGGTTTCGAGGTCATTGTCTCCGGCTATCGAAAGGGTGTCGGTAGCTCGAGGGAGACGGCGGTGCAAGCCGAGAAGTGGTGCGGCGTCAAGATCACCGTGGCAGCGTCCTTTGCGCCGATCCACGCCGGCAACAACATCAACCAGGGCGTTCTGATGGCCGACCATGCGATGCTCGAACGACTCGAGGCGGGGGATACGGTGCCGCTCGAGGAGTTCGCGAGCGGCTTTGATCCGATGACTCGTCTGAAGATACGTTGGGGCGGGCTCTTTCCTTTCTCCAAGGCCCTGGCCGCTGGCGAGATCGAGTTACCCACTGTCGCCACCGGTGAGAGACCGATGACAATGGCGGAGAAGATCCTGGCTCGGCATCTTCGCGGATCCGGCTCGGAAACGGGCTATGTTCAACCCGGCGACGCGGTGGTCGTAGACGTCGATGCCGGCTACTCGCACGAGTTCACCACCGCCCAGGTTCACGAGTTCTTGGCGCGCGAATACGGAGCCGAGTACAAGATCGCCAACCCGTCGAGCTTTGCGGTTTTCGAGGATCACCTGATCTATGCCGATGAAGTTCCAAAGATGAGGCCCTTCCTGGACAAGATTGAGGTGCTGAGGGAGCTTCAGCGCGTATTTCAGCGCCATACCGGCGTACGCGATTTCTCGGCTCGCGACGGTGTCTCCCCGGGAATCTGCCATGAAGTAGCTCGTGAATTGATCGTTTCTCCGGGGCAATTTGTTCAGGCCACCGACAGCCACACCTGTATGGGCGGTTGCAATAACGCGCTGACCTGGGGTGTCGGAACCACGGAGTACGCCAATCTGGTCCATTCCGGTTTCACGACTGTCGAGGTTCCCGAGTCGATCCGTTTCGAGTTGACCGGTCGGCTCGCTGTGGGTGTTACAGCCAAGGATCTGATGCTTCACATCCTGCTACGGTACGCCAGGCCTCAAATGACTCTCAACAAGGTGATGGAGTTCGGTGGTGAGGGAGTTGCCAGTCTGTCGATGGACGAGCGGGCCACACTGACCAACATGGCGACCGAGTGCTCTGCTCGCGGAGCGATTGTAGAGGCGGACAAAAAGACGATCGACTGGATCTGCGCTCGCCGGCCGCACGAAGACCGGAAAGCACTGGAAGACGGCGCCGTCACTGCGGACTCCGCTGCCCACTACGATGGTGGTGTTCATCAAATCGACCTCTCGGCGATCCTGCCGATGGTGGCGCACCCGGGGGATCCGGACCGCGGAATTCCGTCTGATCCGACCAATGGTGCGTTGGTGGAGGAGATTGGCGACGTACCGATTCAGATCGCCTACGGTGGAAGCTGCACCGCGGGCAAGATCGACGACCTGGAGTTCTACCATCGAGTCGTCAAGGAGGCTGTGGGGGAAGGCCTCTCCATCGCGCCGGAGGTCGAGTTTCTGATTCAGTTCGGGTCGGCCGAGGTCGCCGAGCACTGTCGCCGGCACGGTTTTGTCGAGACTTTCGAGCAGGCGGGGATCCGAGTGATTCAGCCGGGTTGCGGTGCCTGCATCGGATGCGGCCCCGGAGTCTCGGAGGATCCCGAGCAGGTCACGGTCTCCGCCATCAACCGCAATTACAAGGGTCGCTCGGGTCCGGGACGACTCTATCTCGCGTCTCCGCTCACCGTTGCGGCGTCGGCCTTTGCCGGACGCATCACCGCCTACAAACCTGGGATGTTCCGGCAGCTGCCCGTTACCGTATAGCGACGATTTCTCGAAACAGGCGAATGAGTGACCGTTTCGAGTTGGTGGGCCGAACCCTGCGCGGGGAGGAGGCCGAGTTGTGGCACTTCGGCGCTGCCGCGGTACTGACGCCGGCAGGCCGGTTGGTGGCATCTGTTGGCGATCCCGAGGTTCCAACGTTCACTCGGTCGACCCTCAAACCGATCCAGGCGCTGCCCTTTCTGCTCGCCGCTGGATACCAAGAGTACGACCTGAACGAGGCGGACTTGGCGCTGATTTGTGCTTCGCACGCCGGAACACCTGCTCATACGGAAGGCGTGGAGAAGCTGTTGGCCAGGGGTGGCTTTGGGGTCGATGATCTGCTGTGTGCGGCGCACGAACCCTATGATGGCAAGAGTGCCGAGGTCCTACGCCGAAGGGGTGAGAAGCCGAGCCCCCTCCACAACAATTGCTCCGGCAAACACGCCGGGATGCTGTTGGGGTGCCGGCTTCTAGGCTTGGATTCGAGTGGTTACGGCGATGTGAACCATCCCTACCAGCGGCGGGTGCGGCATGAGATCGCCACGCTGACGGATTGCCCCGAAGGGACCTTGGCTTTCTCCATCGATGGCTGCGGGTTGCCGACCGTCCGTCTCCCACTCACCAATCTGGCGCTGTGCTTGGCCCGTCTAGCCGATCCCGAGGCCGCCGGACTGGGCGGGGAGCGGGCGACTGCCTTGCGAGATGTCGGCGCGGCGATGGCCGAAGTGCCGGAGATGGTCGCCGGAGAGGGTCGCTTCACCACCCGTCTCATACAGGTCACAGGTGGGCGGCTCATCGGCAAGGAGGGCGCCAACGGTCTGTATGCCGTCGCAGTCCGGGGACCCGTGGCCCTCGGAGTAGCGCTCAAGCTCGCTGCCGGAGAGGAAGAGCCGCGAGACACCATCGTCCTGGAGTTGCTCCGCCAACTTGGTTCGCTCTCGGCAGGAGAGCTCGACGAGATGTCGGCCTTTTATTCTCCCCCGGTTCGAAACCACGCCGGGCTCGTCGTCGGGTCGATCCAGGCCGAGGTAGACCTCATAGAAGTTCCGGGCGATCGCAAGCTTGGAACCCTCGATTACTAGAAACCAAAGCTCTGTGCGGAAGGATTCACGAGTGACAACCAAGATCAACATTGCCCACAGCCCGGATTCGGATGACGCCTTCATGTTCTACGCCCTGACCCAGGGGCTGCTCGACACCGAGGGTCTCGAGATCGAGCACCGATTGGAGGACATCGAGACTCTGAACCGGGCGGCTTTCGAAGGCACCTACGAAATCACCGCCATCTCCTTTCACGGATACGCTTATCTCACCGACCGCTACGCCTTGATGCCCTCCGGAGCCAGCTTCGGAGACGGCTATGGTCCCGTGGTCGTTTCGTCGAGCGACCTCGGTCGCGACGACTTGAACGGCAAGGTAGTCGCGATCCCCGGCGAGCTGACGACAGCACACTTGGGCCTCAAGCTGTGGAATCCTCGGGTCGAAACGGTAGTGGTTCCTTTCGACAAGATTTTTGAGGTCGTCGAAAGCGGCGACGCCGATGCCGGCGTAGTGATCCACGAAGGCCAGCTCACTTTTGGAGATCGCGGTCTTC
>JAOTZA010000190.1 GCA_029861655.1 Acidobacteriota bacterium
CCTGACGGATATGAAGTCCGAAATGTCGACCGAGCTCGCGGAGTGGCTAGGCCGGGTCGAGGTGAGCCTGGCGAGTGCAGACGACCTGCCGCCCCCTTCGCTCTCGGAAGACGACATCGCGGCGCTGCGAGCGCTCGGCTACATCGAGTAGGCTGGAGCTTTGGTGGGCTGCTAGCCATGAAGTGGGAGGACCTTCTCGACAACATCGTGCCGATCGCCTTTGTGGCGATCTGGTTGTTGAGCGCCCTGGTGCGTTTGGTGACGCGCGGGCAGAAGGGTTCCACGGCCCCGAAAGCGAAGCGGTCGAGCCGCTTGCGGCGCAGGATAGTGATCGTGGCTCTGGCACTGATGGTGCTAGCGGGTCTGGCCTTCGAGATGTCGGGTAGCGTCGGCGGCAGCGAAGGCCGCGTTCTACGGATGGTCGCCTTCCTGCTCGGCGCCGGGGCGGTGCTGGCCATCCTGCTGGTCGGATTCATCCGGCCGCGTAGCCCGATGCAGGGCGAGATCGCGCTCGAGCCGGTGGACAAACGGGCCGGCGAGATCCGAGCGGGCAAGCCGCTCGAACCACGATAGGGACGGTCGACACGGAGGTCGACCGCTACAAAGACGGAGGCCGGCTGGGGCGTGGATAGGTTAAGCGTCACGCTTCTCGTTGTAGCGGTCGAGCTCTGTCTCGACCGTTGTGTACAGGGGGGTGTTCGGTCGACACGGAGGTCGACCGCTACAAGGACCGTCGTGGACGGGGGGTGTTCGGTCGACAAGGAGGTCGACCGCTATAAAGAGGGATCTAGCTGCGCCCGCGGTGCACGCGCCAGCGATCCACTACCTGGTCGCCTTCGACGACGATGTACTCGTCGAACTGCGCCACCGTGAGGCAGGAGTGGTTGGGGAGGATTCGAAATTTCGTCCCGACCGGAGCGGCTTTGTTGACGATTCCGTGCTCTTGCGAGAGCGAGGTGAGCAGCACGTCTTCCGATACCCCGCCGTTCTCGTAGTCGTAGAAAAAACGACCAAATATCGTGCCGTGTTCCTGCTCCGGGCCGGAGTCCTTGGAGAGCGCCAGCGCTCCTGCGTCGACTACGCTGTGTGCCGCGCCGCGCGAGACTACGCTCGTGAGCACGGTGACGGCGCAATCCGAGATCCGGCATGAACAGAGCTCGACCTGGGTGTAGTCATAGAGTGCATAGTTGCCCGGCCGTATTTCGTCCACCCCGGTGAGGTCCTCGATCACCGCCATCGCGGGTGTCGAGCCGATCGAAACCGCGGGGACTTCGATTCCCGCTGACCGCAAACCATCGGCGAGCTCGGTCATTACGTCGCGCTCCTGCTCGGCCACCGCGAGCCGGGCCGCCGGGGAGCCCGGGCGATAGGCGTGGCCCGAATGAGTGAGGATGCCGTCGAAGGTCAGCATCGAACTCTGGCTGATACGCATCGCCAGTTCGGTGGCGCGAGAGGACTGCGGGTCGACACCTGCGCGGTGGTATCCACAGTCGATCTTGAGCCACACGTGTAGCGGTGTGTCCAGGTTTTCGAGAGCGGCCAGGGCCTCCACGCTGTCGACTACGACTCGCAAGCGGATCCTCGATGCGAGCTCGGCCACTTCCTCCACCCGGCTGAGGATCAAAGGAAAAGCCCACGTGATGTCGTCAAAGCCATGGGCCGCGAACATCTTCGCTTCGTGCAGGGTCGAGACGGTGATCCCGCTTGCACCCAGAGCGCGCTGCCGCTCGGCGATCTCGATCGACTTGTGGGTCTTGATATGTGGACGCAGCGAGACGCCGAGACGGGTCGCCTTCTGGGCCATCCGCTCGAGGTTCGACTCGAGCCTGTCGCGATCGAGAATAAGGGCCGGTGTCGGGAGGTTGGAAAGATCGGACATTTCCGGTCGGACGCTAGTTGTATCCCAGGGCGTCGAGGGCCGGCCGGCAGGCCGCTTCTAGGAGTGACTGCTCGCCGGCGCTCAGCTCCGGGAAGCGGAGCCGTGGAGCCTTGACCAGGGTCGCCTGCTCGCGGGCCCAGAGGGCATCTTCTTCGGTCGGTCGGCGGTCCAGAACAAAGCTCGCCAGGTCCAGAAGAGTCGTCTCGGGTTGGTAGCAGAACTGGTCGAACGAGAGATCCAGTCGCCGCTCGTCGGGCAGGCTCTCGAGCACGGGGATGGCATCCACCACCCAGCGGTTGAGCATTTCTCCCATCTCCTCGATCGCCGGTAGGTGCTCCCAGTCCCACTCCTCGAGCTCGGGATTCTTCTCGAGCTCCAGATAGAGGCGGAAAAACGAACCGGTCATCATCGAAAGCGCCGTTTCGCGGCAGTCGCGGTGGTTGTGAACGATCTTGGCCTCCGGCCAGGTGGCGATGATCTTCTCGATGTGCGGCAGCGAACCGCCGGTTCGCTCGACCCACAGCTTCTTTCCGAAGCACTCGCGCAGCCAGTCGAAGCTGTGCGCGAGATGGTTTGCCGGGTTGTCATCGCCGAATCCCTCGACCGCCCCCCTCATCTGCACGAAAAGATCCGTCGGGTCCCCGCCGGTTAGGAATGGAAGAGTATAGCTGTTTAGGAGCGAAACCATGGTGTCGTCGGGATGGAGGAAGAGCAGTTCGTCGGTGGGTCCGTCGCGCCAGTAGTCGATGCGCTGGGGAAGCGACGGCCGGCTGAGCATGGCGAAGAATCCCTTGCCATCCACGACACTGTCGCGGTCAAAGTACGGTTCTTCGCCGACCGGCTCAAAAATATCCGAGATACAAATCAAGCTCGGATGCCGGTTGATCATCCGCGCCAGCATCGTAGAGCCGGCGCGACCGGAGCTGATGACAAAGATTGGTGTCTGAGTCCTCGAGTACATTCGGTTCGAGCCTAGCAGCCGTGGGACGGCGCGTGCCCGACTTGCATGAACTCGCGCCGCTTGTGCATCTCTTCGCTTCTTTGAAGCGGCCGGCGCCCCTGCCGGCCGTCTTGCTTCAATCGAGAATCCAGGCCCGGTCGGCCCACAGAAACCACAGCTCGGCGCGGGGCGGAGTCCCGAGGGCGAAGGCGCTCTGGACGGCGTCTCGGTAGGCCTCGAGCTGGGATCGGTAGATCTCGGCGCGGCTCCCGAGTTCGTCTGCGGTCTCGAGCTCATCGGTCTTGAAATCGACGATCAGGAACTCACCGTCTTTGTCACGGAGCAGCAGATCGATCGTCCCGGTGACCGCGGCGATGGGTCCAGCGGCGTCGCCATCGCCATCGGAATCGATGCGAGGTGGCGCGACGAGTGGCAGTTCGCGGGCGAGAATCTGCGAGGCGGATCCGGTCAGCCGTGGAAGCAGTTTTCCGGCTCGCATTCGGGTGAGTAGCTCTCTGCTGAAGCGTTGCGCTGGGTCGCGCATCTCACCCTCGAGCTTCCTGCCGAGCTCCTCTTCGGCCCACCCGTTTTGCCGCTCCCACTCCGAATTCATATCGTTTCCAAAGTCCCAGTTCTCGAGGGCTTGGTGGATTACCCTTCCGATCGTCTGCAACACCGGTCGTGACAGACCTCGAGCCGACTCGTCGTCGCCGGCGACCGAGGCCGAGTCGGCATCTTCTGCGTCTTTTTCTGATACCCCGTCGAGATTCTTCTCGCTAAGAGCGGACGCGGCGGACACGAGGGTCCTCTCCATTCTCGTTTTCGCTTCTGAGCCGAGGGCCGCGAGATCGCGCGACCAGGCGCGGATCGTGGCTGCGGACGGCAGCTCGAGCGGGGTTTCGAAAGGAGGTTCGCTGTCGCCATCGACGGCGGCGAGATGGGGGATCTTCCAGGTTGCGCCGTGCGGATCCTTGAAGCCCACCTTGGGGTCCTCGATCTCAGTCGCCAGCTGTCTCATGCCGGCTGGAAACGGAGCGCGATGCGCCAGGAGCTTGAGATGCGCCGGGACCCCGACGCCGCTTGGCGGCGTCGGCTTGAGAGACCAGTTGCCGACCAAGACGAGACGACGCTCTGCCCGGGTCATTGCGACATAGAGCGTGCGCACCTGCTCCGCTGCGGCGATCCGGACCCGTTCGTTCTCGACCCGGTCCCACCGCAGGCTGGGGCTCTTGAGAAGCACGTACTGGCGTGGCCCGGATTCCGGTTCACGTCGATCGGCGTCGTTTTCGCCGTGCTCGCTCTGCCGTCCTCGGGAGTGCAACTGGACGACGTACACGTGCCCGAACTCGAGGCCCTTGGCCTTATGGATGGTCATGATCTGCACCGCGTTCTCGGCCGCTTCCTTGGGCAGGGCCTCTTCGTCCTCACGCGCCTGGGTGACGCTCCGGCGCAGCGCTCGCAGCACCGACTGGATCTCGCCGTGACCCTCGGCCAGCGCCTCTTCCAGCCGGCGGAAGAAACGCTCGAGATTCGCCACGCGGTAGGCGCCCAGGTAGCGAGCCGCCTCCAGGGCTTCGATCAGGAGTGTCGTTCGCAACCGCTCGACAAACCGATCGATTGGCTCGGTCCGCATCGAGTGACGCAGGGTGGCGAGAGAGCGGACCGCGGCGCGCAGACTGATGTCCCAACCCGCGACCCGGTCGAGCCCCGGGACGTCGTCTGGTGTTTGCTCGACCGCCGACTCGATGGCGGCGTCGATTTTTCGCAGACTGTCGGTCTCGTCCGGTCCCTGGAGCTCGGTCAGCAGCCCCGGCAGCCCCTGGCGCCAGAGCGGGATCAACGCCGCGTCGGGGACGCCAACCGCGACCGAGCGCAGAAAGGTCAGGAGAGCCACGTGGTCCACGGGTTGGACGATGGCGCGTACCAGGGCGGCCGCCTCGATGACCTCTCGGCGCCGGTAGTACTGCTTGTCGCTGGTCACCACAAATGGGATGCCGGCGGCGCGAAAGGTCTCCAGGTAGTCATCCAGGTTGGTGGTGGCGCGGAAAAGAAGGGCGAATTCGTTCCACGGCAGATTCTGCTCGCGCCGCAAAGACAGGATGTCTTCCGCGATCGCGTGGGCCTCGATTTCGGTCGCGCGGCCGCCGGGAGTCTGTCGACTAGTCAACAGGTCTCGATCCCAGGAGAGCCAGTACTCGACACTCGAGCGGTTGCCGTCGCCCCGCCCCTTGATGTCGTCCGCGGGTTTGCCCGGAAGCAGCGGCTCAAACGGGGGTTGGGTGCCCGCTTCCTCTCTCATAACCGGGGCGATGGCGCGGTCCACTTCGGCAAGAATCGCGGGCGCCGAACGGAAGTTCCGCACCAGCGCGAAGCGCTCGCCGCCCTCTTTGAGCGCCCTTTGCACGAAGCCCTCATAGGCCGCTAGGTCGGCATTCCGCCAGGCATAGATCGACTGCTTGGGATCGCCGACGACAAAAAGCCCCGGCCGTTCGTTGGTCGCGCCGTCGAGCGACAGGTAGCGCACGATGTCGCACTGGATCTCGTCGGTGTCCTGAAACTCGTCGACCAGGAGTTGACGGATCCGCCGGCGCTCGATGGAACGGACGCGTGAATCGGTGAGCAGTTGCCGAGTCAAGACCAGGAGATCCTGAAAGGTCGCTATTCCGCGGACTTGAAGTTGCTCCTGAACTTCCTCCAGGAGCGGGGCCAAGGCCCGTCTAGCGAGTTCCAGCCGGACGGGATCAACCTTGGTCAGATGATCGATATGGGAAAGCCGGCCCGCCAGCTCCGAGATCCGAGCGCTGTCCTCTCCAAAGGCATTACCCTCGCTGACGAGGAACTTTGACCTCTGCCAGTTGCCCACGCGCTCCAGAAGCGTCTTCTCCCACAGCTCGCCGAGCCCGCGGGAGAGAGCCGTCGTGGCGCTCAAGCTGTTTTCCGGTAGCGAGTCGAGCAACTCCAGGGTTGCCTCGAGGGCAACGGCGATCCTGCGCGGCAGATCTGATCTGCCGATGGCGCGGAAGGTCTCACCCGCGACATCGAGGAGCTCCGAGATGTCACGCCGCAACTCAGAGACCAGCCGCCCTACCTCCTCGTCCGAGAAAGTGCTTTCGGAGAGAACAGCGGCCGGCGTCCCCTCGGCCGTGAACCTGGTGAGCGCCTCGACCACCCGCCGCGGTCCGATGCCGTTTGCGGCGAGTTCCAAGAGCGGCGACTCCTCTTCGCGAGCGTAGGCATCGCGGGTCGCCCTCTCCACAACCTCGCGGGACACGTCTTCGACCAGGGTCTCGCGAGCGTCGATACGGAAGGCCGGGTCGAGACCCAGCGCCAGAGCGTGACGCCGCAAGAGGAGATTGCAGAAAGCGTGGACGGTCGAGACTGTCAGCCGTTCGAGGCTGCCGAGAAGGGCGCGCGCTCGGGCCGAGAGCTCACCCCTGTCGATCTCTCCGGGCAGGAGCGTGGTGTCGAGCCAACGTTCCTCGATTTCCCCGTGGCGAGCAAACTCGGCCAGACGCTCAGCCAGCCGGCTGGCCATCTCCGCCGCCGCCGCTTCGGT
>JAOTZA010000010.1 GCA_029861655.1 Acidobacteriota bacterium
CGAAACCATTTCGACTTGCGCGCGAACTCCCGATCCGGCCGATGCACCCGGTGCGCATCGTTCGAGCCATAGCTGACAAGCACGATGTCGGGCCGGTACTGCAGGGCCTCGCGCATCCGCCGCACGCCCTGAAAAGAAGAATAGCCCCAGACCCCACCGTTGACGACTTCCGCCGGCAGCCGCGCACCCTCCATCGCCCGTCCCAGTGCCGCCGGCCAGTTGCTGCCATCAGCACCCGCCCAGCCCAGCGTGTTCGAGTCGCCGATCGCCACGACCCGTAGCACACCCGACTCCGGCTCCGGCGTCATCTCTGGGCCGCGAAAACCCTGGTGGTTGAAGATCTCGTATCCCGGTTTCGGACGCCAGATAAGCTCGGGATCGTAAATGAAGTGCTGATCACCAAAGAGATGAAAGTAGCGGGCATCCGTCGTCGTCCCGATCTTTACGCTCATGGGTCGGTACTCGTAACCGACCACGCGCAAGGCCTTCTCGACGACCGCCAGACTCAGGAGGACCACGAAAACGACCAGCGTCGCTCGAGCAAAGACCTGCCTCAACCTCGCACCTCGCTCGGGTGTTGGATCACTTCGAGGAGGTCCGGCCGCGCCAACTTCTTGGCCCACCAGCTCGAATCGACTCCAAAGAACCGTCCCGCGGGGTCGGCGCCCGCCCTGAGCAACATCGCCGCCACTTCCGCATGGTTCCCCTTGACCGCTTGAATCAGCGGGCTGGCGGCGGTGTGAGTGGACAGGTTGGGATCAGCCCCCGCCTCCAACAACATCTCGACCAAGTCTGTGCTGCCGTCGCTGGCCGCCAGGAGTAGCGCCGTCCAACCCAGCGGTGTGACCGCGTTTGGGTCGGCACCCGAGTTCAAAAGCACATCGACAGTACCCGGTTGCCGGGCTCGTACCCCCACCAGGAGTGCCGTGAAGCCGTCTCGTTCTCGAGTCTCCGGATCGGCACCACGCCTGAGCAACATGGAGACGATCTTTTCGTGCCCGCGCTCGACCGCGGCCATCAAGGCTGTCCGTCCGGTATACGTTGCAAGGCTGGGATCCGCGCCCAGATCGAGAAGTCGTCTGATCCGAGAAGCCTTCCTCCACTTGACCGACTGGAACAACAGCGATCTCCGCCTGTGATCGGTCCCGTTGGGGTTGGCGCCGGAACTCCGTAACAGCTCCTCGATCTCGTTGTGGTCCCCCATGACGGCGCCAAAGAGCGCCCTGGCACCAAGCAGCCCTCCGACTTCGACGTTCTGTTCCAGGAGCAGCCTGATGATCTCCATCTGGCCCGCGCCTGCGGCCGCCACTAGAGCCCCCTCGGGAGGCATGCCGCTCTCCAAGAGAGCTTCGACCTCGCCAACGGCTCCCGTCTCGGCAGCGACTTTCAACGCTTGGGCCTGGGCATCCAGCGTCTCGGGATCCACCTCGGAGACCGGCACCTCCGACCGCGGGCCACAAGCGGTCACCAACAGAACGGCGATGGCGACCGCAATGACGGCGGCAGCCCACCAGGCCGGACCGAACCCCCACATCATGTGGCGGGTTCTTGCAGGACCTCGGCCGAAGACGACGCTAGAGCCGCCGAGCTGATCTGCCAGTGGCTCGCGTGCCAAAGAGGTCTTTCACTGCCGACCAAGATGGCCTGAGGCGATTCATGTCTCACACCCAGCCGCTGAGCAAGAGCCTGCGAGACCGAACGCGCGTTCTGGATCTCGATCAACGCGAACTCCACGCTCTCCCGGCTTTCCGCCTCAGCAAATCCCCTGTACTCCCGCAAAGCCTCGGAGGAGACCGGACACGCCAGGCTGTGCTTGAGGATCCAGACCGGCCTCTCGTGTGACCGCTCCAAGACCTCGTCCAACTCTTCCAGGGTCGAAATGCGTCGAATCTCAGGCATCTCCTCTTGCTCTCCTCTGCTTGTCCGCGGAACCGCCTCGCCCAGGATCGGGAAGACTCCCCGATCATACGTCCTCGCTCCACGCGCGGGAAGCTCCAACCCTGCGGAACGCGGGTCGAATCGGTCTTGTCGCGGGGAGGCCGGGCCGGAGGGCTCCCGAAGCGTTTTTCTGCCCAGAGCGACTGCTAGACTCCGCCCGTGGCGAACGTTGATGTTTTTTACTTCCGCCCTTCCTGAAAGAGCTGCGAACGCACCCGTGAGGTGCTGACTGAACAGGATTCCCGAGTCCGGCAGGAGCGGTCCTCACGCAAAGAGCCGCTGTCCGACTCCGACGCACGGGCTCTGATTCGCCGCGTCAACCGGGTCCGTGTCGCCCGTGGACGCAAGATCGTAGAGATTCAGGCAGCCGACGCATCCCTCTACGATCTCAAAGGCCCGACGGGAAACTACCGGGCACCGATGGTCGTCGCCGGCAAGATCCTGCTCGTGGGTTTCAACCCCGAGGCACTGGCGGAGCTTCTCTAGGAGCGGCTCACAAGACCGCTGCACCGATTCACCGGTAACCCATCTCCGGTCCCAGCGCGGTTCGGCTGCGCACAAACGTTCCGCTTCCACGCGCGATCTGCCGCCCCGTCTCGTCGGTCGCCTCGGCCTCGGCAAGAAACGAGCTTGGCGAGCGATGGACGACCCGGCCGACGGAACGGATCACCCCCGAGCTCACCGGCCGCAGCAGATGGAGGTTGAAGTTCGTTGTCAGCACAAAGACGTCTGTGGCTTCCGACGCCACCGCAAAAAAACACGCGTCGTCGAGAATTTTGAAATAGACGGTGCCGTGAGCGGCACCGGCGGCGTGAAAGAACTCCGGGCGGATCTGGATCGAAATCTCGGCCTCGCCCTTCCCGATACGGATGGTCGGTGCGTAGTAGAGATTGGTCGGGGCACCGAGATACATCCGCTCGAGCTTGCGGTAGTGGTCCTCGGCTGCCGGTTCCCTTGCATCCGCCAGCAGTTCGGTCTCTATCCGCGTTCGCAGCTCTTCGCGCGCCGCCCGAAAGGCCGTCAGTCGCTCCTCTTCTCCGCCCTTGAGCGCGGCCGGGTCGGCGATCGACCAGTGGCGGCGCTCTCGAGCGCCTGAGAAAGCCGGGCACGAATCCTTGGCGGCATCGCACACGGTGACCACCAGGTCGATCGGTTGGTGCACATAACGATCCAGCGTCTTTGACTCCTGGGCGCTGATGTCGAATCCGAGCTCGGCCATCGCTGCTATCGCCTCGGGCCGTACCCTGGTCGCAACGGTCCCGGCACTCGAGGCTTCGAACCGGTCTCCACCAAGCCCTCGCAACAGACCTTCGGCCATCTGGGAGCGGGCGCTGTTGTGGGTGCAGAGAAAGAGGATCCTCTTGCGGTTCTCACTCATCATGGGCCGCCGCTCCGCTGCTGCGCACCCACCGCCACTCGGATCCTGCCTTCTCGCCTTCGATTTCCCCTTCTATCCAGGCCACCAGCGTGTCCTCACCTTCCAGCCGGTAGCCAATACGTTGGGGGAAGTCGTGATCCGGGTTTTCGAACACCACTCTTCCCGGCGCCATCTCCACCATCCCGAAGGCCGTCGCTTCTCGCCCTTTGGGGCTGGCGAAATAGACCAGACCATCGGCTGTCTCGGCGATACGAAGAAACTCGAAAAACAGGCGATCGCCGGGTCCGACGTCACGGTGAAGACCCAGCATCACTCCACCCCTGGGTGTCAACCACAACTCCTCGGTCTGCGGTGCTTCTCCACCGCCGCCTACCCAAAGACCCTCCATCCAGGAAAGTTGGTCGATGCTCGCGCCCTCAGCCGCCAACGTGGCGGCCATCAGCAGCAAACCCGCACAGGCGAGAGACACCCTCATCCGCGAAATCATACCCCTTGGCTCGAGCCTTCCTCCCGCCGCCGGCGCCAACTCCAGATCGCGATCCCCACCGGCACCAAGAGGGGCAGCGCAACAAGAGAGTCCTCGGTGCCGATCCAGGCGGCTTCCCAGGCCCACGACGAGAACGGATAGAGCGGGTGATACGAGGGGCCGGAAAGGTGGAACTGTAGGAAGTCGAGGCCGATGTGAAGCCATCCGCCCAGGCTCAGGACAACGAGAAACCGCCAGCGCTGCGTCGGCGGCCGGAACAACGCCAACAGCCAAACAAAGAGCGCAAATGGGATGGGTGCGTGAAAGACGCTCGGTGCGTTGAGAATCGGGTCGGCAACCTCAAAGCCGGCGACATCAGCGGCCCAGTCGAGCACCAGTCCGGGCACCACGGAAAGCGCATCGGGAAGCACAGTGCCGAGAATGACGAGGGTCAGGTCCCGTCGCCGCAGCCGCGCCGCGGCGACATAGGCAACAATCGTGTGGGTCAGCAGGTCAGGCATCGAGCTTCACTTCGCGACCGGCGACGACCGACGAAAGAAACAACACCAGCCCGCCCAGAACCCACTTGACACGGCGCCAGCGGTGGATGCGGAGTTCGTCGCCCGCCAGCCGAAGATCGGTGCCGATGACGCCGCGAACACTAACGATCGCGCCCGTGGGCACATCGGCGTTATCGATGATCACGTCGATCGCGGCCTTCCCGTCGCGAAGCCGGAACCCCCGTTCTCCTACCTCGATGACCTTTCCAAAGCTGACCGTGAACGTTCGGCCGACAAACTTACCCGGGTTCGTCCGAAACGAGTCGAGCGACGGGTCTGCGGCCGCCACCATCGCTCCGTAACCATGCAACATCAGCACAAGCACGACAATAAGAAGGGGAACGACGAAAAGGCGGGCCGCGTCGCCCAGCAAGAGCCGTTCGAGAACCGTTCCGGTTCGCGCCCCCTCCTTGAGCCGGGTCTCGGTCATCACAAACGACGGGGAAATGCTCGCTCACCGCACCAGATGCCACTCGGTCTGCCGGCCGGCGAGATAGGTAACCTTCTCGCCGTCGAAGACCGCGCTCTGCTCGAGCTTGATCTGCACCATCTGTCCGCCCCATTCGGATACCGGTGCCTTGACGTTGCCCTCGATGGCAAAGGCGGTCGATGGGTGAAGGGGCCAGTCACCTCGAAGTGGCGTCGGACCCTGGTCGTCCCACATACCGATCGTCGGCCCCGGCGCGTGGCCAAAAAAGCCGAGGGGGTGAGTGTAGGTGCTCGAAAGGATCCGCTCCCTCGACGACGCCTCGCGGATCGATGCGAGAATCTGATTTCCGGTGCGACCGGTCCGAAACTCAGCGGTGAGGAGATCCTGCCATCGATTGCCGGCGTTTATCGCACCGACAAGTCCCGCCGGCGGAGCGTCTTCTCCCTGACGGAGCACATAACCCATCTCCTGAGTGTCGGTGCACAGCCTCAGATAGCAGATCCCCACGTCCGTGTGAAGAACATCGCCGCGCAAAATAAGCCCACTGTCGCCACAGAAGGGCGACTCCGCATCACAGCCGCCACCTCGTCGCTGCCGGTTCACATATGGCATGAACCAGATTGGCAAGTCGAGGTCGGCGAACCGTTGGCGTATGTACCAGGCGACATCCTCGGTTGTGGTCACGCCCGGTGTGATGACTCGGTCGGAGAAAGCCTCTCCGATCACAGCGCGAGCCAACGCCACAATATTCGGGTAGGTTTCGAGTTCGAGCGGCGAACGTGTCTCGAGCCATCGGATCGCAAGCTTCTCAGCACCTTCCAGCCGCATCGCGTACTTCGGCTCGAGGACCTCCGCGAGACGCTCTCTCAGACTAGCGGTCAAGCCATCGGCCACCGGCCAGGCTCGACTCACGTTGATTCCGATGCGGCGCGGATCGCGGTCGGTAATCAAATCGGCAAGACCGCGCCACTGGGCGTCGAGGTCTCCACCTTCCCAGGCCGCCTCGTAGAGCTCTCCAAACGGGTAACGGCTGACCGTCAGCCGCTCGACACCCTCTTCACCACCGCGATCATGGAACACCAACATGGTCGTTCGACGCGCCGCGAACACCGGTTCAGGAACGAGGCTGAAGAACACCGGATCCTCTGCGTACTCACGGTTGATCACCAGCCACATGTCAAAACCCGTCTCGCGCATCAAATCGGGCAGGATCTTCTCCAGGCGCTCGCGCAACATGCGATTGACCGGCTCGATCCTCTCGCGCTGCGGCAGCACCGCTGCCACGGCGTCGATCCGTCGGCTCTGATCAAACACCGGTGGCTCGCCGGCGGCAACTCGAGCCGTGGACCAGAGTGCTGGAATCAGCAGCGCTACGAGCAACGCCAAACGAGCAACACGGGACAGTTCAGATCCTCCGCTCACAGCGCGTCACGAAAGAGTGCCAGCTCGCCGGCGAGGAGGCCGAGACGAAGCGAGAGTCGAGCCAGAAGAAAGAGCTGACCCAGGAGAAAAACCAGGGTCACACCCGCAAACGACGCCGGACCGGTGCCCGGGGCCACCAGGGTGTAGATCAAAAGTAAAACGGCACCAAGGACGGAAAACAAAACCACCATGCCGTAGGTTCGTAGCGGCCGGCGCAGAACAAACCGGAAACCGCGCAGCACCGCCAGGATCGCACTTCGGCGCTCTTCGACCACCACCGCGATCTTGGCGTAGTCGAAGACCATCTTCACGGTAATCAGAAGCGCGACGATGACGGCCACACCGGCCAGATTGTAGGCGAGAACAGTCCTTTCGACGGTTTTGTCGACTGTTATGCGCTCGATCCATGGAAAAAGCCAGCGCGCCAATCGAAAGAGTCCGTAGTAGAGAGGCGCCGACAGCAGGGCGAGACGGAGAAAACGCAAACACAGGCGGCCGCCGTCAGCCAGAAACGAGCCGAGCGAGAAGCGCCGCCCGGGTCGGTTGAAGTGCGCGAGGATCCCGCCCGTAATCAGGATCCACAAAAAGGCGAAGAGAATCCCAAACGCGACGATCTCGGGTCCCAACGAGAAGATCTCACCGCTCCACCAGACATCGAGAGTGTCCAGCCAGCCGCCGCCAACGAGGACACTGGGCGTAAAACTCTTCTCGAGCCCCCGCGCCTGATGGGCGAACTCACCGTGCCAGTCCATGTCGAAGCCTTGTTCGAGACTCTGACCCACAGCGCTCTTGCCCACCGAGGAGGCCACAGCCGTCGCGACCATGGCAGCAATCGGCAGCGCTAACAGGACGCCGGCCAACCAGACGACCGCAAGAAGTCGTGGTGCAGCGATTGTGGCCGTCAGGCCGGAACGCGCCGCCTCCGCTATTCCCAGTTTGCGGCTATACATAATAGGCAAACGCTCCCATCAGATCCTGAAACCAGAGCATCCAACGTGACGCCCACTTGAGCGCCGGTTTCCACGGCTTGGAGTCGAGCACCCGGCTGTTGTTGGTGTAGTCGAGATCGAGCAGCAGCACCCTCTCTGGGTCCACCGTGACCGACACCAGCTTTGAGGTCTTCTCTTCCACAAAGAGCTTCCACCGATCCGCGCCGTCCCATCGGCGCCGGATTTCGGCGCCATCTTCGAAGACCATCAGTACGTCGACCGGAAAGACACCGGTCCCGAGCCTTCGCACCACGACCTCCGATCGGTATTCGGAATCCATCGAGCCCTCATCAGCGTCGGAGTCCTCCGTTTCCGGCTTCGCCCGATAGCTCGGCTTGCCGGCAACCTCGAAGTACCCTTCCGGCTCGATGCGGAAGCTGTCGGCCGAGTCGATCGCATAGTCGAAATGACTCGAGTCCCCCACCACCTGATCAAAGAACCACCCGAGATCCTGACCGGCATACTCGCTGACGACGGACTCGAGGTCCGCCGGCCGCGGGTGGGCGAATTTGTGGCGTTCAAAAAACGCCGCCATCGCGGGTTGGAGTTTGCTCCATCCGAGGAGACGCTCGAGGGTGTGCAGCCAGAGGGCGGTCTTGCTGTAGCTAATGCCGGAGGCGGTAGCCGGGTGATAACGAAATGTCGGTTTCGCCGGCGCATCGCTTGTTGCCGTTGGCCGGTAGCGGTCGAGCCCGTTCCCGTAGGTGGCCCGGGACTGCGAGAAACCATGAAACAAACGCGGGAAGAAACCACGCTGCTCGGTTCCGGGCGGCACGAAATAGAGTTTGCGGTACATGGTGTCGCCGAACTTCTCGTCGTAGACCCGCGCATCGGAGAACGAGTTGAGCCCCTCGTCGATCCAAGCGTGGTTGAACTCGTCGTTCCCGACAATGCCGTACCAGAACTGGTGTCCCGCCTCGTGGATCGTCACTCCCTCGGGAGAGCCCGCACCAAACGGGTTGATCCATCGGGTACCGCAGGTGAACAACGTCGGATACTCCATTCCACCGGCACCCGAGCCATAGGCGGGGTCGATCACCGTTATGTGGCCATACGGATAGGGTCCGTACCAGGAGCCGTAGAGCTCGAGAGCGGCTCTAGTGGCGGCGAGGTGCCGGTCCTTTTGTTTGCGATGCTCGGGCTGCATCAGCAACCGGATGTCGACACCCGGTAACCCCGGGGCTTCGAACCGATCCAGAAATTCGATGTAATCGGGGCTCGTTGTCCAGGCGAAGCCGTGCACGTCTTCCTGGATGTGGTGGTGGGTCGTGGAGCCGTCGTTGTTGTCGGTCTTCTCGACTTTGCGCCCGGTCGCACCGAGAGTCCATCCGGTGGGCACGCTGATCCGGACATCGTAGACACCAAAATCCGAGTAGTACTCGGTCGCCGAGTGGTACTGTGGCGCCGTCCAGCCGCCATCCTCGAAGACACCCAGCTTCGGAAACCAGTGGGCGATAAAAAAGAAGTCGCCACGGAAGCCGGTGCGGGCAAAGGTGCGAGGGATCTTCGCCACCCAGGAGAGCTCGACCTCTATCGATTCCCCCGGTTCGACCGGCTCTGGAAGATCTACCTGGAAGACCGAGCGATCTCCCGTGTTTCCGTCGTCGGGCGCCACAAACCGAAGACTGCGCGCGAGATCGGCGTCGGGACGCTCGCCCGCCGCCAGCAAACGGATCGTCTCGACCTCGACATAGGACCAGTCGCCCTCGAGAATGTCCTCGCCGCGATCGCTTCTCCCCCTGAAACGGTCCTCGCGCATCCAGGTCGACTCGTTGTTGCGCCAGGCGTTCCAGTACACGTGGAAACGAAGCTCAGCGGTCGGCTGCTGCTGGATGTTGCGCCACTGGACGACCTGCCGGCCCTCTAGAAACCGCGCCTCGGGGTCGAGCCGGACGTCGATCGAGTAGTTTGCGTTCCGGGGTGAGAGAGCGCCGGAGATCCCCGAGGTGTCATTGAGAGACACACCCTGGGGCTCGACGGCGGACACGGGCGCCACCATCCAGACAGCTGCTAATAGGGTGAACGCTCTTCTCATGCCTGTCGCCGGGTCGAGATCGGGCAATTCTACGCCAGCAGCCGTGGTCGCCGCCTCAGTGATCCAAAACCACCGGATCAACCCGTGTCACATGAGATGATGCACGGCTCCGAGGAGGATAACCAGACGCATGGACTACCGCAAACTCGGCCCGACCGGCATCGAAGTGTCTTCTTTGTGCCTGGGTACCATGATGTTCGGCGCCTGGGGCAACACCGACCACGACGACTGCGCCCGCATCATTCACCGAGCCCTCGAGACGGGCATCAACTTCATCGACACCGCCAACATGTACTCAGACGGCGAGTGCGAAGAGATCATCGGCAAGGCTCTCAGCGGGCGCCGCGACCGGGCAATCCTGGCGACCAAGGTCTATTTCCCCATGGGGGACGGCCCGGACGATCGCGGTCTGTCACGAGTTGCGATCGTCAAACAGGTCGAGGCCAGCCTGAGACGATTGGGGACCGACTACATCGATCTCTACCAGATCCACCGGCCCGACCCCACGGTGTCTTGGGAGGAGACCCTGGGAGCCCTCGACGACTTGGTGCGGCAGGGAAAAGTGCGTCAGATCGGCTGCTCGACCAACCACCACGACGTTGGAGACGTCCCGCGGCTGACCGCTTGGCAGATCGTCCAGACCTTTCGCCTGTCCGACGCCAACGGCTGGAACCGGTTTGTCTCGCTCCAGCCTCCCTACTCGATCCTGCGCCGCACCATGGAGCGGGAACACTTCCCGATGACCCTCGATCTCGGCATGGCCAACATCGTCTGGAGTCCGCTCGAGGGCGGTTGGCTGGCGGGTAACTACCGCTACGGCTCCGAGCCGGCCGACCAGAACAGCCCTCGCTACAAGCGCTGGATAAAGGACACCCACGATCCCAAGTTCGAGCGGCGATCCAAAGTAGTGGAAGGCCTGGCGGAGTATCTTGAGCACCGCGAGGGTCGACCGGTCGGGATGGCCGAGTTCTCGCTCGCCTGGGTGCTGTCCAATCCCGCCGTCACCTCGGCGATCATCGGCCCGCGGACGATGGAGCAGCTCGAAAACTGCTTCGGAGCCCTCAACGTCGAGATCACCGAGGCCGACCGGGCGCGGGTGGACGAGTTGGTGCCGCCCGGAGAGACGGCCCTCTAACGCCCCTAGGGCGATTCCGTCTCGGTGTCGTCGTCGGCTTCGTCGTTCGAATCCGGGACCGCCGCCAGATGCTGCTCGAGCATGTGGTACCCGATCCACTGTGCGATCACCGCCTCGGGAACGGTGCCGAGGGTCACCGGAAGATCCACTTTCTTGCCGTCCCGAACCACCGTCACGACGACCTTGTTGGCCGGAACCATGGATCGCTTCCACTCGGCGTACGCCGCTTCCTCGCCGTCGGCTTCCGTGACTCCGTTGATCCCGGTGAGAGCATCGCCCACCTGAAAGCCGGCTCCCACGGCCGGGCTGTCGGGCACGACCCGGGTGATGACCGGCCGGCCTTCTTCGTCCTTCTGGTGCATCTCGATGCCAATCCAACCCTTCTTGGCCAGGTTCTCGGACATCATCCGCAGACAGGTATCGGCGGTCCCGGAACATTTCTCCTTCTTCTCGCCCGCCCTCACAGGCGAAAGGACCAGCCCCAGGGCGGCGACCGCGGCGAGCGTTATACGCCGAGTCCGCGTCCGGTGGGTTCGTCGGGTTTTCTTGTTGGAAGTCGTCATTGAATCACTCCATCCTCAGAGGCAGCTGCCATAGGGGTCATCAAACGGATCACACTTTGTCGCGTAGGAATCGAGCCCGAACCCCGGGAACACCGGAGCCACGATCCCGAAGGGTGCGATGTCCTCGGCCGCGCCGCCACCGACCGACAGAGCCGCCGCGGGTTCGTCGACCTCAGTGGCGAAATCGGCGAGCGGCTGGATCCCCTGATCCTCTGCGAGCTCGGAACTCGAATCCGGAGCCGCCGTACAGGCCGCCAGATCGGAGCGCAAGCCCCAGACCACCAGTGCCACGAGGATCAGGACGGCGGCCAGAATAGTCGCGGGTTTCAACATCGACTCGAACCTCACCCGGCTATTGTACGCGGTGTTCGAACAGAGGTTTCAAAGCCCGGCCCCCTCGGCGAGCGCAGCCAGGAACTCGGCCATCTCACCCCATATCGCCTCTCGGTATCCCAAGAGCCGGTGATCGCCTTCCCTGAAAAGGCGCAGAGTCGTTGTCGGCACAGTGGCCTGGGCGAAAGCCTCTACTTGCCGCCAGTCCACTCGGTCGTCGAGTTTTCCCTGAAACGCCATGACCGGTCGGGAATGGAGCTCGATCAACCTCTCGGTCGGATACAGCGCCAGATCCTCGGCGAGGCCCCAACCCAGGTCGAAAGTCCCCAGTTCGTTGGTCACGGCGGCGGTACCAGTGCGTCTCCAGTCGCGCATTCCTTTTTCGCCAAGGAGGGACTCGAGCCCCGCCGCCATTCCCAAGGCCGGGGCGATATGAACACCACCGACGATGTCCTGGGGATGGAGGGCCGCGTACCAAAGACCGATCAGCCCCCCCATCGACGACCCCAGGATGGCGAACCTCCGCGTCCCCTTCGCCCGCAGATAGCCGATCACGGCTCCCACATCGGCCAGGCACCGCGACAATGTCAGATCACGGATCGATCCGCCGGAGCGACCATGGCCTCGGAAGTCGAAAGAACAAAAGCCCAGACCGATTTCGAGAGCACCGGTGCGAAAAAACTCGGCTTTCTCACCTTCCTGAGCCGAACCAAATCCGTGCAGATAGACGATCACCAGGTTCGAGCGGGCCTCTTCCGGGTGGCTGCAAAAACCCAGGATTTCGTCGCCCGACAGCGCGACGACCCGGAACTCCTGGCGGTCGGTCATCTGCCGCGAACGCTATCGCATCCGGCATCGTTACGGGTCTCGTTTCGGCGTCCCCCAGAGCTTGCTGGCGAAGTACAATCAAGCCGATGTTCACAGGACCCGTGCCCCAGACCCACGTCCAGACGACGGATCGGACCTTCTCCGACCTCGGCCTGAGCGCCGAGATCGTCGCCAGCCTCGAAGATCTCGGCTTCGAACACCCGACGCCGATCCAATCAGAAGTGATCACTCCGGCGCTCGAAGGCCGCGACGTCATCGGGCTCGCCGAAACCGGATCCGGAAAAACCGCCGCCTTCGGCTTACCGATGGCCGAGCGCTTGCGCCACGGCAAGGGAGTGCGCGGCTTGATCCTTTGCCCCACTCGTGAGATCGCTCTGCAGAGCAAGGCCTTCCTCGACGTCCTCGGGCGACGCCACGAACTCGATACGGCTTGCCTGATCGGCGGCGTCGCCATGGGGCCGCAGATCGATGCGCTGAACAACAGGCCCGACGTCATTGTCGCCACACCTGGACGCCTCTACGACCACGTCGGGCGGGGCAATGTCCGGCTCGATCGGGTCGAACAGCTGGTCCTCGACGAAGGCGACCACATGCTCGATATGGGATTCCTGCCGCAGATCTTGCGAATCCTGGAACTTCTTCCCGACAAGAGACAGACCATGCTGTTCTCGGCCACCATGCCGCCGCCCATCGAACGCCTGGCACAGCGTTTTATGCGGGATCCGTTACGGGTCGACATCCTGCCGTCGCACAAAACGGCCGAAGGAATAGAGCACTGCCTCTACCTGGTCGAGCCCTCGGATATGCGGGGGTGTCTGATGTCGCTGGTCGAGGAGAGAGGTGGTAGCACCCTGATCTTTCTTCGCCGCAAAGTGGACGCGGAATGGGCCTTCCGGCAACTCGAGAAAGAGAAGCACCTGGTCGCCCGCATCCACTCCGACCGATCCCAACAGCAGCGCGTTCAGGCGCTCGAGGGGCTACGATCGGGAAAGCACCGGATTCTGCTGGCGACCAACATCGCTGCGCGCGGAATCGACATCCCGATCATCGAGCACATCATCAACTTCGGTGTCCCCGACACGGTCGAAGAGTATGTCCATCGGGCCGGACGCACCGCCCGTGGCGACGCCGAAGGCGTGGTGTCGACGATCGCGAGCTGGCAGGAGAAAGAGGCTCTTCGAATGATCGAACGGGCCATCGGCCAGTCTCTTCCTCGCTGCACCGCACGCGGTGTCGAACCCTATGTCGAACGGCGCACGACGATCCGTGGGCGCAAGCTGCGCCGGCGGCGGATGCTCTAGCCGTCCAGCCGTCCCTGAGAACAGGAGACCTCGCGACCATGACCAGGACCTCCCGGACCGACCTAGATCTCTTCGACCTGCCGCTCAACGGCGCGCACAACCCGTCGAGCCAACGCCAGGGAACGACACCTGGGTCGTTTGCTCGCAGCTCAGACGTCGGCGGCGTCTATACGTTTGCTTCGCCCGACACACCGGGAATGCCCGAGCCCTCGCGGTTCACCGCTTGGGACTTTCTTCCTCCCGGCTGGACGATCGAAGAGCACGCCGACGGCTGTCTCGGACATCTCCACGGCGACTCCCCCATCCGAGCCATCCCAGACGACCCGGACTTCGAGCCGATGACCCAGCTGGAACACGCCCGGCTCGGCACAGTGACGCCCGAGATGAGCCACATCGCCCAGCTGGAGCCGCACCTGACTGCCGAACAGGTCCGCGACGAGGTCGCGTCAGGACGCCTCATCATCCCAGCCAACCGGGTGCACCTGGGTTACCGGCTCGAGCCAATGGCCATCGGGCGTGCGGCAAAGACCAAGGTCAACGCCAACCTGGGAGCGTCGCCGATCTCCTCGGAGACCGAAGACGAGATCGAAAAGATGAAATGGGCCGAACGGTGGGGCGCCGACACAGTGATGGATCTCTCGACCGGTGGCGATCTCGATGCCTGCCGCGAAGCGATCCTGAGAAATTCGACCGTGCCAGTGGGCACAGTACCGATCTACTCGATGATCGTTGGGCGGCGCCTCGAGGATCTCGAGGAGAGCCTCATCCTCGACACACTGGAGCATCAAGCGGTGCAGGGGGTCGACTACTTCACCATCCACGCGGGCATTCTCAAAGAGCACCTACCGCTGGTCAGGAACCGGTTGATCGGCATCGTGTCTCGCGGTGGCTCGCTGCTCGCCAAGTGGATGCTGGATCACGGCCGGCAGAACCCCATGTACGAGCTGTGGGACGAGATCTGCGAGATCATGCGCCGCTACGACGTCTCTTTCTCGATCGGCGACGGTCTGCGACCCGGCGGTCTTGCCGACGCGACCGATGCAGCTCAGCTCGCCGAGCTCCGCACCATCGGCGAGCTCACCGAGCGAGCCTGGGAACACGGCGTTCAGGTGATGGTCGAGGGGCCGGGACACGTCCCGTTCGACCAAATCGAGTACAACATGAAGATCGAGCGGCTCCTCTGCCACGGCGCCCCGTTTTATGTGCTTGGACCCCTGGTAACTGACGTCTTTCCCGGTTACGACCACATCACCTCCTCGATCGGCGCCACCGCCGCGGCCTACCACGGCGCATCGATGCTGTGCTACGTCACACCCAAGGAACATCTCGGTTTGCCAAAGAAGGACGATGTCAAACAAGGCTGTGTCGCCTACAAGATCGCGGCTCACGCGGCGGACGTTGCGCTCGGGATCCCGGCTTCGCGTGACTGGGACGACGAGCTCACCAAAGCAAGAGCGGCTCTCAACTGGGAACAACACTTCGAACTCTCGTTCGACCCCGATACGGCACGCGCCCTCCACGACGAGGACCTGGATGTCGACACCGACTTCTGCGCCATGTGCGGGCACGACTGGTGCAGCGTCAGAATCTCGAAGGAGATCCAGGACTTCGCTTCGGGCAACGATCCCGACTACGACTGGGACCAGGCGCGTCTGAGCGCACGCCTCACCGAGGAGCAGACCCGTGTGCTCGAAAGCCGCGGAGTACTGTCGCCGGAAGAGATCCGCCGACTGGGGACCAAGGTGCAGCGCGAGATGACCGAGGGTGGCGAGCTGGAAAAAGCCTCTTGCCACAGCGACTTCACAGAGTCGGAGACCGCTCGGCGGCTGCAAGAGAAAGCTCTCACGGGTAGCTGACGAAGCTCGCGGTCCTCGCTTGCGGCCAGCCTCCGAGGCTCAGTCGTCATAATTCGGGGACAGTCCCTGTTTCTTAACATCGGGACGGTCCCCTTTTCTAATGATGGAGGTCTTCGTATGAAACGCCGTACACCCCCCAAGGCCCCACCCGGAGATCTGGGTTTTGGCGCCGTCGTCGCCAACCAGAGCCGCTACCGATTGCTGAACCACGACGGCAGCTTCAACGTCCGCCGACACGGGCTGCCCTGGCGGGCGTCGCTGAGCGTCTTCCACTCTCTGGTCGGTCTCACCTGGACACAGTTCCTCGCGATCGTCGTCACTTTCTACCTGGCGGTCAACGCTCTCTTTGCACTCGGCTATGTCGCCCTCGGCCCCCAGGCCCTCAACGGTCCGGTCTCATCGGGGATGGGACCCCGATTCGAACAGGCTTTCTTCTTCAGCGTCCAGAGCTTTTCGACCGTTGGCTACGGCCACATCACGCCGGTGGGAAGAGCCGCCAATAGCCTGGTCACCATCGAGGCCATCGTCGGGATGATCTCTATTGCACTTGTCACCGGACTGGTCTTTGCGCGCTTTTCGCGGCCGGTGGCGCGCATCTTCTTCAGCGAAAAGGCCGTTGTCGGTTCGCTGTCCGGAATCAAGGCACTCAAGTTCCGCATCGCCAACCTTCGCAAGAACCAGATCATCGAGCTGCAGGCCAAGGTGATCTTCAGCAGACTCCAGACGACCCCGGGTTCCGAGCGGCCCCGTCGCGTCTTCTTCGACCTGCCCCTGGAGCGCCGCAAGGTAACCTTCTTCCCCTTGTCGTGGACCATCGTTCACCCGATCGACGAGGAGAGCCCACTCCACGGACTCGATGAGCAAGGTTGTCTCGCGGCCGACGTCGAGATCCTGGTCCTGCTCACGGGAACCGACGAGACGTTCTCGCAAACCGTCCACGCTCGTTCCTCCTACAAGGGCGAGGAGATCGCTTGGGGCGCCGAGTTCGTCGGTGTGTTTCGCGATCCGACGGACGGCGGCCCGCTGTCGATCGACATGCACCGTCTGGGAGAAATCAAGCGAAGCGAAAGGCTGGACACCGCGGCGTGAAAGACCGTCCCTCCCGGCGCGGCGCTTTTTGAACCTAGTTACTTCTTGAGTTTGAGCTTTGTGACGATCTTGCCGCCGGCCTCTTTGAATCGGGCAGCGGCCACCTTGCGCAGACGATTGACCTTGGCGACCGAACCACCCTGTGGCTCTTCGCCACCGCGGACCAGCAGCACAAAGGCGACATTGAATTTTGTCGGCGCCTTGCCCGCCTCGGGGTTCCGAGCACCCAGCGCGCGGACGACGTCGTCGATCGTCACGTCTACGCGCGGACCGGACAAAGCCACGTTGAACGCCGGCGCGCGATCGCCATCACAACCGCCCCCGACATAAAAGAAGTCTGGGACCTCCTCGGGACCGATCAAACCAATCGAATACCGGTCCAGCGGGTTGTATTGGGCTCTGCCGGGCATCGTGGTATAGGTGTCGTCGCCGTTGTCGGCGATGGCGCTACCCTCGAGGTAGGAGTTCTCGGAATTGAAACAGAAACTCCAGTGCGCCCCACCGCGCCCCAGGAGAGCCTCACTCGACTGACCGTCTTTCTCGAACTCGAGACGGACCCCCCAACGGTGACCGATTTCGTGCATCATGATGTCGGCGGCTGAATAGGCGCCACCGAAAAAATCAGGCGCCTCGACATCACTGAGGAACTGCTCCAGGTTGCCCATCATCACGAACGACTCGAGAGCACCCCCGCTGCCGTAGAATCTCGCCGCGTCGAAGTTGGGCACGCCGATACCGCGAATCTCGTTCTTGATCGTCTGCTCGTAGGCGATCGTGCCCGCTGAGCCCAGGAGCCTGACAAAAAAATCTGCGTACACGACGATATGTGAATAGCGATCTGCAAAATTCTCTAGAAACACCTGTGCCAGGGCCGGTTCACTGACGCTCAACTCGTCGGAGAAGCTCTCCGCAATAGCACCAAGCTGAAGTGGTTGTGGTAGCTCCTCCGTGTAGTCGATCAGCTCCAGGGCAGCGCCACTACCTGGGGACAGCCCGACAATCGCAGTCTCGGACAGCAACTCTCCGTAGTGGAAAAGGACACCGCCTTTCTTTGAGATCGTGATACTGAAGGTGTTGACAACAGTGTTGATTCCGTTGGTGTCGAACTCTGGCACCCGGAGCCACGTCACCTTGACCGATTTGGGTTCAACCAACGCGTAGATGCCACCGTCGCCGGTTGCGGTCTCGGGGTTGAGGTCGCGAAAGAAACCAGAGAAGCGGGGCGGCCCAGCTAGTATCCGGCTGACATCGCGCTCGGTCGAGGCAAATTCCGCCTCGCCAAAAGTCACGTTGCCGTCGCTGTTGACGTGCAAGGAACGGTACTTGGTGCCATAGACCTCGACCTTGAAAGGCAAGTCGATTTCGACCGAATCGTCATCGGTCAGGAGCAGCTCGTCACCCAGATCCCCGGCGACGCCACCGCCCGAAGCCTGGGGCAGATAGCCGTCCTGCTTCTTCTTGTACTTAAAGCTGAGGCCCAGATCGGAGAGATCGACCAGGTTTTGCTCGCGAATCACCCTGCCGTCGTCATCGATGAGAAGCGCGATGTTGCCTTCCTTGCGGACATCTGTCTTGGCGATCGTGCCCAGTTCACCCCGCTTGACCTGGGCCGCGAACCGCCGAGCCCGGCGTCTCTCGTGATAGCGATGGGCGGCCCGACTCTGCTCGGGGCTCGACTTGTCCGTGCCGCACCAGGCGTCGGCACCCTTGCGCGGCTTGAAAGCGGCATCCGCAGAGGCCGAGACCAGGAGAGAGATGGCGAAACAACAGGAAGCCAGAAGACGGGTCCAAGACATGTGCAGATCCTCGTTGATTGACGATTACCGGAAAGGCAGCCAGCCCACCAGGTCCGGAGTGCTGCAACAAGTGTACCGAACTTGGTGTTCGCGACGCACGGCCAGTGGTAGCGTCGCCCGGTGACCGACAAGTACTGCGGAAAAGGCCCGAAAACAGGGAGTCTGATCGGAATCGTGCTTCTACTGGCACTCGCCTGCCGAGGGCAGGAGACTCCGAGCACAAATGAGTCCTCAGCGTCCTCACCGGCGGCCTCCGCCGCCCTCCTCGAGTTCCAGGCGATTTGTGCCGACCTTCGGGCGAGCGCGGATCCGTTTTACGGCCAAGCTCCCCTAAAGGAACTCGAGCGCCAGTCGAAGAAAGGCGAGCGAGACTTGCGGGGCGAGGCGTCTCTCGAGACGCTCATCGGTCGCGAGCTCCTCAAGCTGGGACGTACCGGTGAGTCGATCGAGCATCTCCGGCGGGCCGTCGAGCTGGGCTCCGAGGCCGGCATGGACCCACGGCTCTTGCTCGACATGAAGGTGTATCTTGGCCTCGCTCATCTACAGGAGGCCGAAGACGTCAACTGTCTTCTGTCTCACACCGCCGCCAGCTGTCTCTTCCCGATCTCTCCCGAGGGTGTTCATCGCACCCGGGAGCACACTCGGGCGGCCGGTGACGTCTTCGCCGGGATCGCGGAGGAGTTCCCCAATGCGGTTCAGACCCTGTGGCTCCTGAACCTCGCTCGCATGCTCTCCGGCGACTACCCCGAGGGCGTCCCGGCTCGTTTCCGTTTGCGGGGCGCCCAGCCAAAGGCCGGCTCGCTCGACCGATGGTCGGACCGTGCTCCGCATCTGGGCACCGCCGTCGTGGACCTTGCCGGCGGCGCCGTGATGGACGATTTCGACGGCGATGGCTTGCTCGATCTGGTCACCTCGACCTGGGACCCCTGCGGCAGCCTCAAGGGCTTTCGCAATGACGGCCACGGCGGTTTTGAAGACGTGACCAGAACCTGGCGACTCGATCAGCAACTGGGTGGACTCAACCTCGTCCACGCCGACTACGACGGAGACAGCCGTCTCGACCTCTTGATCGTGCGCGGCGCCTGGATGGGACCGCGTGGTCGGATCCGCAACACCTTGTTGCGCAATGCTCCCGGTGACAACGGTCCGCACTTTGTGGATGTGACCCGCGACACGGGTCTGGCCGAGCCCGCCTACCCGACCCAGACCGCCGCTTGGGCCGACTACGACCTCGATGGTGATCTCGATCTCTATGTAGGAAACGAGGATCCCGACGGCACCTCCTACCCTTCGCAGCTCTTCCGCAACGACCTGGATGCTCAGGGGGGCGGCTTCACCGACGTGACGGCCGAGACCGGAACCGCCAACTACCGGTTCGCCAAGGCGGTCACCTGGGGCGACTACGACGACGACGGCGACCCCGACCTTTATGTCTCGAACATCGGGCCCAACCGGCTCTATCGCAACGATACCGGCCCAGAGGGCCGGTCCTTCACCGATGTGGCCCCCGAGTTGGGTCTGACCGAGCCTACCGGGCGGAGCTTTGGCAGCTGGTTCTTCGACTTCGACAACGACGGCGACCTCGATCTCCTCGTGGCCGACTACGAAGCCCCGGTGCCGGCGGTGGCGGCCTTTCACTTTGGCTCGATCGTCGTTGACAACCGGCCGCGTCTTTACCGGAACGATTCCACCCGCGAAGGCATCCGCTTCACGGAGGTCGGGCTCGAGGCGGGCCTGGGCCGCCCGATGCTCCCGATGGGAGCCAACTACGGCGATCTGGACAACGACGGTTGGCTGGACTTCTATCTTGGGACCGGGGAACCGGGCTACGAGACGGTCATGCCCAACGTCATGTTCCGAAACGACAGCGGCCGATTCGTCGATGTCACCACCGCGGGCGGTTTCGGGCACCTACAAAAGGGACACGGCGTCGCCTTTGGCGACCTCGACAACGACGGCGACCAGGACCTGCTCCACCAGCTCGGCGGTTTCTTTCCGGGTGATTCCTACGCCAACGCCCTATTCGAAAACCCGACCCGCGACCGCTCCTGGATCACTCTACGCCTGGTAGGACGCAAGGCCAATACTTTCGGTCTCGGCGCCCGCATCGAGGTCGTCGCCAAAGAAAACGGCGCCAAGCGTTCGATCCACGTTGTCGCCGGAAGCGGCGGCACCTTTGGCGGCTCGAGCCTCCAGCAGGAGATCGGTCTGGGAAAGGCGCGCTCGATCCGCGAAGTCAGGATCCGCTGGCCGGGCGACACCGAACCGGAGATCTTCCGTGGCGCCGAAATCGATCGGGTCTACCGCGCGGCCCAGGGCACGGGCCGGCTCGAACCGATCGAAATACGACGACTCACCCTCGGCGCCCAGCACTGACGTCTCCCGACCGAGAGCGATCCGGTCGCTGCCGCCGGCTCCATCGCAGCCCGGTGAACGCGCCGGCGGGAACGCTGTGAGCCCGCGCCAGTGAGGCTCTCCGGAGGTTGCAGGTCGTCCGAGCGGACGAACAACGAGTTGCGAGCCGACGCTTGGAGTATGAGCAGCGAGCGCCGTTTCCAGCTGGGCGTTCGACCGGGCTGCCGCCAAGCCGGCTGCTTGGAGTCGAGCCGGGCCGACTCTCGCAGCAGACAGAGCCGCCGACCAGAATCACAACCCTCTGCTATCTTTCCACCCGTGCCGACGGTCCTTGTTCGACGCCGCTCTGCAGTCGCCTGCCTCACCGCCGTGATCCTCGGGAGCCTTGCCTGTAGGGGGTCGGGAGACAAAGAAACCGACCTCCTCGCCTTCGAGATTCCAAATCCCGACCTGAGTGCCGTCGACCCGGCCGTCCGTCTGCAGCTTGAAGAAAAGCGGGGCGAGGTCGCAGCGATCTTGGGTCGGCGGGGAGCGGTGCCTTCGGAGACCGCAGCGGCGCTCGGCGACCTGGGGCGCCTCTACCACTCCTACGAGCTCTTACTGGCTGCTGAGAAGTGTTACCAACAAGCGGCTTTGGAGGCGCCCGTGAACCACGAGTGGCCCTACTATCTAGGGTTTCTGGAACAGGTCCGCGGTCGATGGGACGAAGCCGCCGGGCATTTCGAGCGTGTTCTCGAACTCGAGCCCGGCGACCCACCGGCACTCCTGAGGCTCGCCGAGGTGACCCTCGAGAGTGGCGATGCGGACCGAGCGAGGCAGCTTTATGAACTCGTACGTGAGAACGGCTCAGCGGCTGCCTCGGCTGCGGCTTCGGAAGGTCTGGCTCGAATCGCCATGGGAACGGAAGACCACGCCGCAGCTGTTCTGCACCTGGAACAGGCGCTGTCAAAGCAACCCACGGCAAGCGCCCTCCACCATCAGCTCGCCACCGCATACCGGGCTCTCGGAGATGACGAACAGGCGGCGCTCCATCAAGAAAAAGCTGGCTCGGTTCGGGTGACTTATTCCGACCTGCTGCTCGCCACCCTCGACCGCGGTGCCATCGGCGTCGGTCAAAGACTCGTCCGCGGCGGTGTCGCCCTCGCCGAGGGGCGCCCCGACATAGCCATTGCCGAATACCGGCGCGCGGTGGAACAAGACCCTTCCGATTTCTCGGCAAGGCTCAACCTGGGTCTCGTTCTAGCCGACCAGGAAGACCCCGAAGCCGAGCTTCATCTGAGGGAAGCAATCGCTCTCGACCCACAAAGCGCGGTCGCCCACCACGCGCTGGGACATCGGCTGGCCGGCAAGGCGAGCGTCGCCGAAGCCCGAGAGTCCTACCAACGCTCCCTGGAGCTCGACCCCGCCTATGAAGCCGCCCACTTCCATCTGGGTGAGCTGGAGGCTGCCGAAGGGCGCCATTCAGAGGCCCTAGAAGCCTTCACCTCGGCCCTCGAGATCAACCGGCAGGCGCACGCCCCCAGAGTGAGGCGGGCGCTCTCCTTGCTGGCGCTCGACCGGCCGAGCGAGGCGGTGGAGGACCTGCGAGTCGCCCTCGAGGGCGCCGGAGACGACGAGGCCGGTATCCGTCTGAGGCTCGGCGAGGCCCTGCAGCTCGCCGGGGACTCGGACGCAGCCCTTCTCGAGTACGGAAAGGCCGCAAGCGGCGGACTCGAACCGCGACACCGGGCGAGCGCGGAGCTCTCGGCGGGAAACTTGCTTCTGGCGCGGGGCGAGCGAGATGCGGCTCGCGCGTATCTCGAGGCAGCAGTGGACAGCAACCCACAGTTGGCCCCTGCACATTTCAACCTGGCAGGATTGCTGGACTCCGGCGGGGACTCCGAGCTCGCGATCGTTCATTACCGCAGGGCGGTGGAACTCGAGCCCGAACATCTTCCGTCGAGGTTCTACCTCGGCCAGACTCTGCTCGAGGTTGGTCTCATCGACGAGGCTTCGAAGAGCTTCGACGAGGTCCTGTCGATTGATCCGTGGCACGAGGGCGCGCTCCTCGGCAGGGCCGCGGTGCAGATCATCGAAAAGCGGTACTCGGCCGCCCTGGCAGGTCTGGACGAGGGCCTCGGCGAGCAACCCACGAGTGTCGCGATCGCGCATGCTCTGGCGCGACTCCTGGCAACCTGCCCGGATCCCGCAGTACGCGAGGGTGGGCGTGCGGTCGAGCTGGCGCTTCGAGTGATGTCGGTGGACGGCAGGTTCGAGCACGCCGAAACGGTGGCGATGTCGATGGCGGCGGCGGGGCGGTTCGAAGAGGCGATCAACTGGCAGCGTGAGGTCATCCGCCAGGCACAGGAAGCTCCACGAGAGCGTCTCGCGATTCTCGAGGCCAACCTGGCGCGCTACCAAAACGGGCAGGCCTGCTGCGCCTGAGCCACACGCAGCCTAGCGGCCTGAGAAGACCGTCGAATGACAACCGTCCGGGAGCCCGACAAGCCGCATCGGTCCTCGGCCCGGCAGTTCAATCCACACGGCGGACGAAGCAGCCGGGGTTCCCTGCGCAAGAACAACTCTTGGGTCGCTCGCCGAGGCGTAGCCTCCTCCCGGGTCCAGCCGCAGCAGGCGGCGCAGGCCCGAGGGGCCCTCGACAGCCGTCAGGACACGTGACGCTGGCAAACCGCGTCCTGTGCTACGAAACGTCAAGCGCACACCGGTCCACCCATCTGGATCATCTTGATTGATCAATAGCCGTGCCGGTCCGTTGCTGTTGACGAAGAGAACGTCGATGTCCCCGTCGTTGTCGATATCGCCAAAGGCACCGCCGCGACTCACTTCCTCGAGCTGAAAGGTTGCACCGGCCGAAGCGCTCACCTCCTC
>JAOTZA010000191.1 GCA_029861655.1 Acidobacteriota bacterium
GCGATATCGGCGGGGCTCGAGACCTCGCGGCCCACGATCTGGCCCTCGATCCCGGGGGCGATGTCGGACAGCACGGCGAGAGCCGCTCGGTACAACTCTTCGTTTCGCTCTTGGCTCCAGCCGCCCCCGAGATCAAAGGGCGCAAAGTGGACGAGAACCGAGGCTACATGGTGGCCGCGCGGCGCCAGCTCCGGCGACTCGATCGTGGGGAAGGAGATATCGAGCACCGGCCAGTCCGAGAAGCGCCGATACTTGATCGCATCAGAGGCCCGCTCGAGGTCGTCGAGGCTGGCTCCGGTTCGCACGTGCTCGAAGACCTGCCCGGATCGACTGGAGAACTCCGGGTACCCGGTCAAAGCAAGGTGGATTTTGGCCGTGGTCCCGCGGCAGCGGAAGTTCTGGACATGCGCCTCGAAGCGACGCGACAGGACTGCCCCCGGCACGAGGCGCAGAAAGATCTGCTTTGGATCGCACGAAGCGGCGACGGTTGCGGCCTCGATCTCCTCTCCACCGAGCAGTCTGACTCCCGAGACCTTCCCTCCCTTTAGAGAGATTCGCTCGACCGCGGCTTCTGTCCGAATCTCGGCGCCATGGCTCCTGGCTGCCTTCTCGAGCGCCGTGACCAGCGCCGCAGGCCCTCCTCGGATGGTGGGGCCCGCCAGCGATTCGTGGAGAAGCAGGTTGGCGTTGCTTCCCGGCGACCTGGGCCCGGTATTCGTCGAGTACACCGCGGGTGCGGCGAGAGCCGCCTTGAGGGTCTCGGAGGCGAAGCGCTCTCCGAGCCAGTCGGCAACGCTCATCGGCGCGATGCGCAGAAGCTCCATCATGTCGGTCTTGCCCAGGAGCCGTATGGACACCGCCGCTCTCGCCAGTTTTAGGAGGTCGCCGGCAGCCGGCTCGAGAAGATCGGCCGGGGCGTTGTCGGCAAGCCTCTGGATCACCGGGCGGATACGGTCGAGGAATCTCCGCCACTCGATATGGCGGTTGTCGACCTCTTGCCGGTCGAGCACGAAACCGGACCCGCCCCGCCCGAGCACCAGGGTCTGAGGTGCCTGGGAGCTTCGTGAGAGACCATGACTCTCGAGCGCCAGGAGTTCGACCACCCAGGATCGAACGCGCGAGGTGTCGTGAAGTATCCCCGTGGTTCGGTACCCGGGGTGGAATTCCTCACCGGCCGCCAGGCCGCCGACGACATCGCGAGCCTCGACGATCAGGACGCGTCGACCGCGTTTGGCGAGAAGCGCCCCGGCGGTCAGACCGTTGTGACCGGCGCCGATGACGATGACGTCGTAGCGCTGCGTCATCACTCACCCACCGCGAGTATCGCCGCGGCTGCGAGCTGCCCGGAGGCACCCATGATGCCGCCTCCCGGGTGGGTGCCCGAGCCGCACATCCAGAGGTCTTTGACCGGTGTCTTGTAGCGCGACCAGCCGGCGGCCGGTCGCTGGAAAAGCAGTTGCTCGAGGCTGAGCTCGCCCTGGAAGATATTGCCCTCGCTGAGCCCAAACTCCTGCTCGAGATCCCAGGGGGTGAGCACCTGGCGGTAGAGAATCGACTCCTCGAGCCCAGGGCAGTATTCTGCGAGGGTGGCGACCACCGCATCACCAAAGGCTTCCCGCTTCGACGGCCAGTTCTCGGCGCCTTCCTTGATGTCGTAAGGGGCGTATTGAACAAACATCGAGATGATGTGCTGGCCAGGCGGCGCCACGCTCGGGTCCATGATCGAAGGGATCACCACGTTGATGTAGGGACGGCTCGAAAACTCTCCGTATTTGGCCTGATCGTAGGCGCGCTCGAGGTAGTCAATGCTCGGAGCGATGGCGATGTCGCCGCGCAGAAACTCCGTCCCTTCGCGGCCGCGAAACCTTGGCAGCCGATCGACCGCCAGGTTGACCTTGCCCGATGACCCGCGAAGCTTGTAGCGCTCGATCGAGCCCACGAACTCGCCATCGAGGTTGTCACGGCCGACGAGCCCCAGAAATGTCAACCGGGGGTCACAACTCGAGATGACCTTGGCGGCTTGGATCTCGTCGCCGTTTTCGAGAACGACGCCGGTCGCTCGTCCGTTCTCGAGTAGCACCCGCGCTACCGGTGCCTCGGTCCGGATCTCGGCTCCAAGGCTCTCTGCGGCGCGAGCGCAGGCCAGGCTCAAGCCGCCGGTGCCGCCCTTCGAATAGCCCCAGGAGCGGAAAGCACCGTCGATCTCACCCATATAGTGGTGCAAGAGGACGTAGGCCGTACCCGGTGAACGAACCCCGAGGAATGTACCGATGATGCCGCTCACCGACATCGGAGCTTTGAGCGTGTCCGACTCGAACCACATGTCGAGGAAGTCGACGGCGCTCATCGTCAGCAGCTTCATATTCATGTGGATCGCGTCGGGGCCGGCCTTGCGGAACAAGTTGCCGAGCTCGAGCAAGCGGGCGAGCTCGCGGGGTCTGAAGGAGGTCGGGTCGGGTGCCGGTCCGTCGATGATGTGCCGGACGAGCTGCCCCATCTTGGTCATCGTGAGGCTGAACTCAGGATAGATCTCGGCGTCATGGGGGCTAAAACGCGAGATCTCCCGCCGAGTGCGAGCCCCGTCGGCCCAGCGGCACAGACCCGGTCCCTCGAGCTGCGGAGTAAACGCGGTTTCGAGCGGAATGATCTCCATTCCGTGCCGCGCCAGGTCGAGGTCGCGGATAATCGAAGGTCTGAACAGGCTGACGACATAGGAGCAAACCGAGAACTGGAAACCCGGGCAGAGCTCCTCGGTGACTGAGGCGCCACCCAAGACGTGACGGCGCTCGAGCACCAGGACTCGGCGCCCCGCTCGAGCCAGATAGGCGGCGCACACCAGGCCGTTGTGCCCGCCTCCGATAATCACTGCGTCATAGCGTCCCGCTCTGGCCGCGCTCATGCTCGTTTCCTCGCGGGGTTGTAGAACGGCGGCTCGAGCACTCTAGCGGTCACCCGGTGGCGCCGGTACTCGGCGGTGAGCTCGATTCTGACGGTGGAACCCGGTTTGGCGAAAGATGCTTCGATCTGAGCCAGGGCAAGGTTCTTCTTCAATGTCGGCGACCAGGCACCGCTGGTGGCTTGGCCGATCCAGCGGTCGGATCCGTCGTACACCGGCCGGCCGTCGCGCCAGGCTTCGGTGGAGAGCTCGGGCGGTAGACCATAACCGGCGAAAACCGACTCGAGCTCTCCCCAATCGATGTCGAGACCGACAAGCAGACGCTTGGCGCCGGCTTTCTTTTCGCGTCTAAGGGCTGTGTGGCCGACGAATGGATCGCGGTCGAGCTTGACCGTCCAGCCCAGTCCGAGCTCGAAGGGGGAGGACTTTCTTTCCTCGGTTAGACAGTGATGGGCGCTGAAGTAGTCGACACCGTTCATGATGAAGCCGGCCTCGAGCCGCGCAACATCCAAGGCATCCAGACCCGCAGGCAGCAGCCCATAGTCGCGTCCCGCGTCGGTCAGGGCGTCATAGACCCGCAACGCTTCGTCGCGTTCGATCCAGATCTCGTAGCCGAGGTCACCGGTGTAACCAGTTCGTGAGATCCAGACATCGGCGCCATCGAGGCTGGCTTGCCGGATAGCGAAGAACTTGAGCGAGGCGATGTCGGTATCGGTCACTTGACTCAGGATCTCGCGGGAATTGGGTCCTTGGAGAGCGAGCGCGCCGAACCGGGCCGTCGAGTCCTCGATCGTCACGTCATGCTGCCGGCGCGATCGGTCGAACCACGACAACGACGGCTCGGCGGCGGTCATGCGGAAATGCGTCTTGGCCAAGCGCGCGATAGTGCCGTCATCCACTACCTTGCCGTCGTCATCACACCAGCAGAGATAAGTCACGCGTCCGATCTTGAGCTTCTTGATGTCCTTGACCGTCAACTCCGACAGAAAGGCGGCGGCGCCGGGGCCGTAGACCTCGTACTTGAAGAGTGGTGAGACGTCGATCAGACCGGCGGCGTGGCGAAACGCGAAGTACTCGGGTTCATGGTGTGTTCGGTAGGAACACACGGCATGAAACCCCGCCCAGTCCTTCCACTTCATGCTGGTGCACAGCGTCGAAGTGCGGGAGTGAAAGGGTGTCGGAATCGGCATGACTCTGGTGAAGAGTCTACTCGGGTTGAAGCCCGGGAGAGAAACCGTTGACCCCCGTTATTGGGTGGCTACCGAACCGTTACGGGGTTGGGAAGAAGCTGCCGGTTGCCTCCGGATTTATGAACTGGAGAACCGACTCTCTGGTGGCGGGCGCAAGAGTCATGGCGGTCGCAACGAGAGACGCCGAAGACGAACCCGGAGGCGAAAATGCCGACAGCGAAGATCGCCGGTAGTCGAGACAGGCTTGGAAAACTCTCGCGCTGGAGCCGAGAAGCTCCGCTAGGGGGCCGTCTCCTGGGCCTCCTCGGCCGACTCTTCTTCTTCCTCTTCGACGACTTCCAGATCGTCGTTGAGAACCACTTCTGTCTCGTGCACGGCGGCGCCCCAGTCGATAGTGGGATCCTCGAACGGATCGGCGGTAGCGACCGGGGTCTCGGTCTCTTTCTTGAGCTCGCGGCGCTCTACCTTTCGCGCGTGTTTTTCGCGCCTCTTCTGCTGGCGCGCACGCTCTCGCTGCCGCCGGACCATTGATGCTTGATTAGCCATAGCAAACCCCTCGGGGAAACACTTTCCTCCGGTTGGATCCGGCGTCACGGCCGGACCGGAACACCTATTGTAGCAGAAGGGTTACGGCTACTGGGCTGTCGGTAGCTGGAGGACTTGGCCCGGGTAGATGCGGTTGGAGCGCAGGCCGTTGGTCCGTATGACCTCACGGACCGTCGTGCGATGCTTGCGGGCGATAGTCCAGAGGGTGTCGCCTCGCGCAACGCGGTACCGCTCCTCGGCGCCTGCCTTCTTCAGCTGTTCGACATAGCGCAGATAGGGATCTGGGAAGACGGCCAGGTGATAGTGAGGCGGCCGCCGTTCGCGGTTGGCTTCGAGAACACCTTCTCCTTCGAGTGAGAGAAGGACATCCTCGAGCCACGAACGGCAGGAACCTCGATTCGGTCGTCTTAGATCGAGCGCCATGCCGGTAGGGTGGACCGAGTCGGGAGAGGCGTTAGCTGGTTGGTAGCGGCGCGGCCGCGTGAGGCTGGTGACTACGAGCTTCTCGCCGCATGCGGCTCGATACTGCCGCGACAGTCTCTCGACAAATGTCTTGACGGCCGGGCGGGTGTAAGGGAAGGATACTCCGTGGAGATCGAAGTCGGCGCCGTCTGTCACTCGCACCAGATAGCCCTTGCTGACGAATTGCTCCAGTTGCTCCCGGTTCGAGATATAGGTGAAATCGTGGCGTCGCGCCTGGATGTTCTGACGTTCGAGGGAGGAGCGACCAGCCCGCAGGCTGGCGCCCGCCGCCAGGCTGGGACCGAGCAGCATGACGAGAGCAAGAGCTCCAATCGTCCTATGAATACGTTTACCCCTCATCTCCCTGAATCGGTCTTCGCGAAGCCGCTCCGGCTCGCCATCTGGATCTGTAACTAACTATAAACAAAGGCAATTGTTGACGTCAATAGAGCTCTTTGGGAGTTGCTAACATGCGCGCGTGGGTGGCGATACCGCTGCCCGGCACGCGTCCAGAGGGACTGACCGGGGTGTCATCTGAAGCACTGGAAGCCGGCAACGCCGGCAAAGTGAAGCGCCTGCGCCCGAAGCAGCGCCGCGCCATCGGACCGCGTCTGCGGCCGTGGTTGGCTGTGGTGTTCGGTCTTTTCGCTCTTCTGGCTGTCAATTCGACGTACCTCGTGGGCGTAAGCCTCTTCGAGTGGCTCAAGCAAGAAACCTACCAGAACTGGTTCTACCTGGTGATGTTCCTGGTGCACCTCGTGCTCGGGGTAGGCCTGCTGTTGCCCTTCTTGATCTTCTCCGGTGCGCATTTGAGAAACACCCACAACCGGCCCAACCGTCGAGCGGTGTATGTTGGTTACGGGCTTCTGGTTACGGCACTGCTGCTCCTGGCGAGTGGCGTGATCCTCACTCGCCTCGAAGGCCTCATTGTCGTCAAGGACCAGACAGTTCGCTCGATCGCCTACTGGGTTCACGTGCTGACGCCGCTCGTGGCCGCCTGGTTGTTCATCCTCCACCGGCTTGCCGGACCGCGGATCAAGTGGCGGGTTGGACGCCGGTGGGCGCTGATCGCCGCGGGTTTCGCCGCTGTTCTCTTGATTGTCCAGGCGCAGGATCCGCGCCGGTGGAACCGTCAGGGGTCGGAGTCCGGTGAGCGCTATTTTTTCCCCTCGCTCTCACGTACCGCTACGGGTGACTTCATCCCAGAGTCGGTACTGGCCAACGATGCCTATTGTGAGAAGTGTCACGAGGACAGCCACAACGGTT
>JAOTZA010000192.1 GCA_029861655.1 Acidobacteriota bacterium
TCGGGACTCTTGCCCTGTTGCTCACCGCACCCTTCTTCTCGGCTCTCGCAGTGGCGGCGGCGCTGGCGCTCAAGGTCGGCGAAAACGGGTTACGCTATTCGCTCGATCAGTCGTCGCGAGAGCTGCTGTACGTCCCCGTTCCCGGCGCCATGCGAGCCAAGGCGCGAGCGTACATCGATGTGTTCTTCCACCGCGGCGCCAAGGGCCTTGCGGCTCTTCTCTTGCTGCCGGTCACCTTTGGGCTGGTGACCGCGGCACAAGCCGGTTGGCTGACCTTGGGTCTGGTAGCTGTCTGGCTGACCCTGGTCACCGCCGCAACACGTGAGTACATCAGTGGTTTTCGCGAGAGTCTCAAACACCGAAGCGTAGATCGTCAGAGCCCGATCAACATCGAAGACACCGCGACCCTCGAAGTCCTGGTGCAGTCTATGGCCAGCCTGGATTCACGACAGGTTCTCCACAGCCTCCAGATTCTGGGCGACCACGGACGAGCCAACCTCGCATCCCCAACGCTGCTGTACCACGATGACCACGAGGTTCGCCTTCTTACACTGGGACTGCTGCAACAAGCCGAACGGCGCGACGCCGTTCCGCTCATCGAGCGGAGGCTCGGCGATGAGAGCCCGGAAGTGCGTGCAAAGGCAATGCGAGTCCTCGCGAAGCTCCAGGGCAAGGATGTCTGCCAACTCATGCGACCGCGCCTGACAGAACACGAACCCGCTGTGAGAGCGGCCGCGGTGGCCTGTCTGACAGCTCACGGCGACGAACAGATGGTCCGTGAAGCCGCGGTAGTCCTGGGCGAACTCCTCAAAGCGCAGGATGGAGAAACTCGTGCCGAAGGAGCAAAGGCGATTGGTGCCGTATCCGACCCAAAGTACAGCGAGCAGCTCGTCAAGCTTCTCTATGATGAAGATCAGCGGGTACTACGACAGGCCATCGCAGCCGTCGATCGTCGGTCACAACGCGACGGGCACAACCCGATCTACACGCCGACCCTCATCTCGTCTCTTCGTAACCGCCGTGTCAAACACGAAGCACGAAACGCCCTAGTCGCGATGGGCGAACCGGTGATACCGGCACTGAAGCACTTCCTCCTCGACCCTGACGAGTCGCTTTGGGTCCGCCGGGCGCTCCCCAAAACCATCGCCAGGATCGGAGGACCGGCAGCTGCTGATGCCCTCCTGGCGGCTCTTGACCACGACGTGCACGACTGCTTTCTCCGCCGCAAGCTGATCGAGGCGCTTAGAGACCTTCCCGCCCACCTCGTGCGCAGCCACGGAGCCGAGAGGATTCCACGACAAGTCGAGATCGAGGCCCGTTCCTATTCGCAGAGGCTGCTCGAGTTCTTCTCGATCGTGCCAGCCGACAGAGTCTCTCTCTCGGGAGCCACGATTACATGGGGCGCCGGTGCTTGGGAGCCCCAACTACTCGAGCGCCTGCTGGCCGAAAGGATGGAGGACCATCTTCGAAACCTGTTCGGCCTTCTCTCGCTTCTCCACCCCGCCCGGCACATCAAGGCAGCATACCGAGGCTTGACGAGTGGTAACGCCTCGCTCAAAGCCAGCGCACTCGAGTATCTCGACAACACACTCGAGGTCGATCTGCGCCGAACCGTGGTGCTGTTGACCAACGACAAACCATTGGCCGAGAAACTCGAAGCCGTGCGGCGACGCTTTGGACTGAGACGTGGCAACAAGATAGACACCCTGCGCGCGGCCATCTCCCACGGACCGGATGACGATGAGACCATCGTCGGAATCGCCCTTGGATCGCTCTACAAGATTCACCTCGATCAGGTCGAAGGGCTCTTCGATGATGTGTGCACCTTGGCTTCACAGGCGACGACCCCGCAGATCGCCGAGACCGCAGCCTGGATCGAAGAACGTCTCTAACCGTTGGTAGACTCCACCGGGCCGCTGGTGAAGGGATGTCCGAGCTCGCTCACATCGAAACGATCGTCTTCCTGCAGAGTGTGGATCTCTTTTCATTCTGCAAGGCAGAGGAAGTTCTCCGGGTCGCTGCAATCACCCAGGAGAGGCGGTTCGCAGCGGGCGAGAAGATCTTTCGACGCGATGATCTGGCCGACCGGATCTACTGCGTCGTCAGGGGCGAGATCGAGCTCGACTCGAGCTCAGCCGGCAGCAACGATAGTGAGGAAGCCCAAAACGGTGAGCGCATGGGTCCCTTGAGCACCTTTGGCGTTCTCGAGATCCTGAGTGGAAAGCTCAGGACCACGAGCGCTTCCGCCCTCACCGACACTCTCTTGCTGGTGCTCGAAGCCGAGGACTTCTTTGACCTGCTCTCCAACAACATCGAGATCGTCAAGGCGCTGTTTCGCTATGTGGTCCGCGAATTGCACGAGGGGCAGGAGACTATGGGATGAGACTCGTGAGAATGCTTTCTTCCATTCTGGTCGCGGCCCTCCTGCTCGGGCTCCTTGTAGCTCCGCCGGCCGACGCCGCTGAGACGGGTCGAGTTGTGGCAATAGGTGATATCCACGGTTCCTACGACGGATTCACCAAGATCTTGCTCGCGGCCGGTCTGATCGACGCCGAGAACCGCTGGGCCGGCGGAAGATCGACTCTCGTCCAGACCGGTGACTTTACCGACCGAGGGGACGGAGTCCGCGCCGTGATGGATCTCCTCATGAGTCTCCAGAAGGAGGCGAGGAAGGCCAAAGGCGAGGTCATTGTCCTGATGGGCAACCACGAGATGTGGAGCCTCATGCAGAACAACACCGACATCATTTTCAATCCGGCCATCTATGCGAGCTTTTCCGATTCCGGTTCCGAAGCGCGTCGGCAAGAGGCGTTTGAGGCTTGGAAGAAATGGCGAAAAGCACAGCCTGCACCCTCCGAGGAGCCGGCGACCGTCGCGGAATCGGGATTGCAAAATCCTATGATCGAGGATCCGGCGGCGCCCGAGGCGCCCACCACGCCGCAACAAAGCGTTTCTCCACGTTCGTTCGAACAGGAACAGGCAGACTGGCTCGCTCGACACCCACCGGGTTTTGTCGAGTACCACGAGGCGATGGCGCCCGATGGCGAATACGGGCGATGGATCCGAAAGTCCAAGGTGATGACCAAGGTCGCCGGGACGGTGTTTCTCCACGGCGGAATCAGCGAGCGCTGGTCGATCCTGGGGATTGACGACGTCAACCGAGTCCACATGCAGGAAATCGCCAGTCACGACCAGGCTCGGCGCGCGCTGGTCAAGGCTGGAATCATCCTTCCCTTCTTCACCTGGGGAGAGACCGTGGAGGCAGTGAACCGGGAGATCGCGTCACCGCGAAACAGCCGCAGTCTCGCGATCGCTCGAGAGTCCCTGGACCGACTCGGCCGCTTCTTGGGGCTCACAGGAACCGAGGATGCTCCGCTCTGGTTCAGAGGCTTTGCGATGCCGCCACACGGTCTCCCCGATGCAGCGCTGGTGCCGTTGCGTGAGGCGCTCACCTCCATCCACGGAGCGGAGCACTTCGTCTCGGCGCACAGCCCCTTCAACGGCGGCGACATCTTGGTGCGCCTCGATGGCGCGTTTTTTCTCATCGATACCGGGATGCTCTCCACCGCCTACCCCGGCGGGAGACCCTCGGCACTCGAGTTCTCGGACGGTAAGTTCTTTGCCATCTATGAGAACGAGCGAAAGCTTCTGCTGCCGGCCGATATGGCAGCCGCCCCATAGGCCCCCGAACCGCTCGGTCGACGTCCCGATCTGCGAACCCGTTCGATTCAAAAAAGCACCTATTTACTTGCAGAATCTTGTGGCATCGGGGTACGGACCGTGCTAGGCTTTTGCCGCCCCGACGGGCGGAACCTCACTGAGGATTGAGTAAATCAGGGCGGTATGACTCCGCGGAGAGATCTCGATTTTTCAAAGAACCTGAATCTAGGATCCGGCGCCTGCGACGCCGAACCCACTAACCTGGAGGCCCCCTTGACGTCTGGGGAGCCGTCCAAGACGACAGACGGAAGGAGTCCGAATGAACAAGACCGAAATGGCCGAGAAGCTAGCCAGGAAGTGCGACATCTCGCAGTCGAAGGCGCTTGAGATCGTCAACTGCATTTTCGACACCAAGCCCGGAGCCGGCATCATCGCCGTCGAACTCGATGGCGGACGCAAAGTGCAAATGGCGGGCTTTGGCAGTTTCCTGACCAAAAGGCGGGCCGCCCGTCAGGGCCGCAACCCCGCAACAGGGGCGACGATCACCATCGCCGCCAAGACCTACCCCGCCTTCAAGGCGGCCAAGGGCCTCAAGGATCGCGTCGCCGACTGATCAAACGTCAGCGGAGACAAGAAAAGGGGCCCCGACGCGGAAACGCATCGGGGCTTTTTTCTTGGGGCAGAACCTTGCCGTTCAACTACTACCACAGATTGAGCAGGCGGGATCAGCGGGCCTATCGAGAGAGTGACGGTGTCGCAACGATCTCGCTCCCGCGGGCCGGAGATCTCGCGTCCTCGGTGCAAGCAGTGCGTTCGGCGCTCGGGGCCGAAGACCGCCCGGCCCTCAGGCTCGCCTGCCAGGAGTTCGTCGATGCGGTGAACGACCAGCTCCATGCACCGCCCAGCAATGTTCGGGTGCTGGCGGCCCGACCCAGCCGGAACTGGGGCGAGCTTCATGGCCTCTACGAGCCGCTCGACGGGACGGCGAGTGCGCGGATCACCGTGTGGATGAGAACCGCAAAACGGCGTCAGGTAGTCGCTTTTCGCAGCTTCTTCCGTACGGTTCTCCACGAGCTTTGCCACCACCTGGACTACGAGCACCTGGCGCTCGCCGAGAGCTTCCATACCGAAGGCTTCTTCAAACGTGAGTCGAGCCTCTTCCACCAACTCGTGACCACCGATCCGTGAGGGCGATCGGCTCGGCCGCGGCGATCAACCTGGCCTGACCTTCTCACCAACCTTCTACTGCGAGGTCAGGCTAGACAGCGGAGAAACTCAGGCAGTAGACGCGTCGGCTCCGGGCTCTCGGCGAACGAGACCTTCTCGACGCCCGCATCGTCGAGTTCCAGGTGACCGCGATACTTTGCCCGGTACGTTTCGAAGCGTTCCACGTTGGTGTCACGGGTGAGCTCAGGGTGAAACTGGGTCGCCCATATCGGCTTGCCGGGCAGGCGAAACGCCTGAAACGGAGCGAGTCCGCTGGACGCCAGATGCACCGCCCCGGGGGGCAAGCTCGCTGCGCGGTCCTTATGCCCCTGCTGAGCCAGAAAGACCGGTGGCAGGATGCCCACCAGGGAGTCGGACTCACCCTCAGCGGTCAGCCTGACCTCATAGGTCCCCACCTCGGCATTGTCGGCGTCGAAAACGATCCGCCCGCCAAGCGCCTCGACCATCGTCTGAAACCCAAAACAGGAGGCAAAGGTTGGAAAACCAGTCTCCGCAACGTCTCGGAAGATGCCCATCAGCTGGTCAAACCCGGGGAGGTTACGTTCGCTGACCAGATACTCACCGCTGCCTCCGATCAGGAGTGCGCGGTGCTCGTGGACGGCGGCCACAGTCGGGGGCCCAAGCGCCAGATTATGGGTGGCAATCTCGTTTTCGTCGATTTCTGCGGCGCTCGCAAAACACGTCTTCTCCTGCGCCAGCATCGGGTCGCCGTCGTCCCGAGCCTGCAGTAGTAGGAATCGCGGGGCCATTCCCTATTCTAACGAGACGCTGCCGCGACTCCGTCCGCTCGCCAACCAGCACTCGGCACGCGGGGCACCTCACTCCGCTGCGAGGCTTATGCCATCCAGCGGGCTCGACTGAAGACTCGCCTCGGGCGATTCGTGCGTCTCCTCGCTCCATTGGATCGGCCGCCACCCCAGCCCGCCGGATTCATCTTCGGGGTAACTGAGCCTGGTGCCCAAAGAGACCTCTGCGGTGCGACGAATCGCTTCCCTCGGCTCGCCTTCGCTCGCAGCGCTGGATCCTCGCAACGCCTCCAAGTCTTCGCTCGTGCGACCCACGAGCCGAGTTCTTACGCGAGCCGAGAGGTCGGCCGGCCTGCGCTCACCGCAGCCTGGTGAATACCCGGCAGGAACGCTGTGAGCGCGCGAGCAAACTAGGGTCACGGGAGTCCGTCGTCGGTCCGCGCGTGCGAACAACGAGACGCGAGCGAACTCGTCCAAGACTGAGTAGCGAGCGCCGTTTCCTGCCGGGTATTCGACCGGGCTGCCCGCAACCGGCCGTGCCCTGCGGAGGCTCCGACCCGACCCCAGCGGCTCGCGAGTTCCCCCTACCCGATGAGGCGAGCCACCGTCCGGGTCGCGGTCTTGGTCGGCAGTGAGATATTGAGATTGAAGCCCGGGTCGCTGAC
>JAOTZA010000193.1 GCA_029861655.1 Acidobacteriota bacterium
CCTCGGGGGCTCGACCGAAGAGGTCGAGAGGCGCCTCGCCGAATTGGATGCCGAGTTGCTGGAGGCGGCGCGAGAGGCGTTCTCGGCCGAGGAGAGAAGCCGGTTGGACGAGAGCATTGTCCGGGGTCTGGAGCGGGTCCGTACGCGGATGGAACCCCGAGAGGAGGCTGAAATCCGGTCCCGCCTGGAACGGCAGGCCCTCCGCCGGATGCGCGATCTGCCGCTCTTGTCGCTCTTTTCGCCCGCCGCCGAGTGACATGGTGGAGACTGCGAGGGCGAGTTTGACGGGAACTCGATAAGGCTCGAAGAAGACCCGTAAGAATCCGGCGGTCGTTCTCGTCTCCTCGGGTTGTGCAGGCTCGGGTGGTCTCCGGTCCGGCGGCAGCGTTGAGTCTTTTCGCCGGCATCGGTCTGGCGTCTCTCGGAGCCGGTCCCTGTCCGATCGCGGCTCTTCTTTCGGTGGCCGTCGGGCTTGTGTGGGGCCGGCGGTGCCCCTTGCTTTGCCTTCTTTGTCTCGGTCTGGGTCTGCTCAACGGCGGCTTTCGCGGGGCCTCCCCGGCTGAGCCGCCATCGGGTTTGGACCTCGAGAGACCCGTAGAGGTGGCGGCGACGGCGGCCGAAGGCTGGCGTCCAGGCCCCTTTGGCTTCTCGAGAAGGGTCGAGGCCGACTGGATCCGACAAGGGGACAGGGTGCAGGGATGGTCGGGTTCGCTTCGTGTCACCGTCCCCCGCGGAGAGTTCCCGGGAACCTGGAAGCGGTTGCGGCTCAAAGGGTTTCTGCGTCGAACCGTTGGCTTGCGAAACGAGCCAAAGCAGCCAGCCGGACCCTGGCGGCTCCACGTCAAGAGCACAAGATTTGTGCTTCACCAGGACGCTCGGCTCGATTCCCAAGAAGCCGAGTGGAAATCGCCGGACGGTGTCTTGAGCGCTCCACGCCGGCAGATCGAGGGAGCGCTCGAGAGTCTGACACTGGGCTCGCCGGGGAGGAGCCTGGTGGGTGCGCTGGTCCTGGGAGATCGGGCTGCTCTCGGTCGCGATCTCCAGCGCGGGCTCGCTCGCCTGGGACTCTCCCATCTGCTTGCAGTGTCGGGTCTCCACGTCGGGATCCTGGGAGCCTTGATCTGGCTGGTGGCGAGACCGCTGCCGAGGTTTCTTCAGGCCCTCGTGCCGCTCGCCGCTGCGGCTTTGTACCTGATTCTGATCGGACCCCGACCGTCGCTGGTTCGCGCTGCGGTGATGGTGTGGCTGGCGGCCGGATCGCTGGCTCTGCGGCGCCCTCCGCTGGTCGCGCAGTCCCTTTCCTGGGCCGTTGTGGGAATCCTGCTTCTCGATCCCGCGGCGGTCCGGGATTTAGGGTTTCTCCTCACGATCTCGGCCACAGGAGGGATCGCCCTGCTCTCCGGCGACTTGACCGAAACCTGGAAGAGACTGCCTCTTTGGGTGAGTCGACCGCTGGCGACCAGCGTTGCCGCTCAGTTGGGAGCGCTCCCCTGGACACTACCCCTTTTCCACCTTCTGACGCCCGCCGCCCCGATCCTGAACCTGCTGGCGGTGCCATGGACGGCATTGGCGCTTTCGATCTGTTTGGTCTGGTGTGGGGTGGCGGTGGTGGCTCCGGGGACGGCCGTCGCTCTCTCGGGACTTCTTGACGCCGTGGCGCAGCCCTACGACTGGTGCCGGCTGTTGCCGGCGTCTCGACTGCTGTCCTACCCACTCGTTGTGGGACGATTGGCGGCGTGGCTCACCACGGTCCTCTTGGCGTACTCGATTCTGGGCAAAGGAGTGAGGTCTCGGTTTCTCGCCCTGTGCCTCGCTGTGATGATTCTGTCGAATCCGTTGTGGCGGCCCGAAGATCCCGATCTGGAGGTCGTCGCGATGGATGTGGGGCAGGGCGAGGCGATCCTCCTGCGGCAGGGGAATAGCGGAATCCTGGTGGATGGTGGAGGTTGGCAGGCGGGAGACATCGGTCGTCGAGTGCTGCTGCCCGTGCTGACGAGTCTTGGCGTGAATCAGCTGGATGCGGTTCTGGTGAGCCACCGCGATCTGGACCACTGTCGAGGTCTCAACGACCTGGCTTTCTACCTCCCCGTGCGAGAGGTCTGGGCGGCGCCCGGTGCCGCCGCCTCGGGATGCGTCGCCGATCTGATCCGACGTTCGGGGATCGGTTGGCGGCCCCTTTGGCGCGGACGGGTGGCCACCGCCGCCGGTTGGAGAGTGGAGGTCCTCCATCCCTCGCCTGGCGTTCGCCGGCAGAACAATGACAGTTCGCTGGTAGTGAGGGCCACCGCGGCGGGCGCCTCGATCCTGTTGACGGGCGACATCGAAGCCGGAGCGGAAAGGGCAATACTGGGTCGGCTTCCGACAGACAAGCTTGCAGCAGCTGTGCTCAAGGTGGCGCATCACGGTAGCAAGACCTCAACGACTGAGAGGTTTGTCGATGCGGTCGCTCCCCGGATTGCGATCATTTCTTCCGGCCGTGACAACCGCTATGGCCACCCAGCTGAGCAGGTGCTCGAGCGACTCACTCGCAGGGGCGTGGTCGTCCGGCGGACCGACCAGGAGGGGATGATTCGTCTGAGCTGGCCGCCCGGGCAGCGTCCCAGCGTCTCCGCGCGGCTGTAGAGGCTGCCTGAGAATGTCGAGCTAGACTTGCTCCGATGGAGCATCCGGAACTGCGGCCTCCGATCGCCGGCTCTTTTGCCGAGCGCCTGCCGATTGCGATCGTGGGTGCGACGGCGACGGGCAAGAGCCGATTGGGTCTGCACCTAGCAAAGAAGGTCGGTGGTGAGATCGTCAATGCGGACGCGTTGCAGGTCTATCGTGGTTTCGATATCGGCACCGCCAAACCGTCAGCTGCCGAACAGGCCTTAGCACCCCACCATCTCCTCGACATCCTGGAGCCTCAGGAGCGTTACTCGGCGGGGCGGTTTGCGCGGCTCGCTCGCCGGGCCATCGACGACATCGAGGGGCGAAAGCGGCTACCCCTCGTGGTGGGTGGGAGTGGGCTCTATCTGCGGGCCCTTCTCGAAGGGCTGAGCCCGTTGCCAAGGGTTTCGGAGGAGGTCGAGCGAGGACTCGTGGAGCGCCTGGAAACAGATGGCCTGGAGGGTCTCCGCGCGGACCTCGAACGCCTCGACCCGCGGACAGCCCGGCGTTTGGAGGCCGGCGATACGCAGCGCACACTGCGCGCCCTTGGGGTGGTGCTGTCGTCCGGCACCTCATTGTCTGATTGGATCGCCCGCAAACCTTTTGGCGAACAGCGGATTGAGGCGTTCCGGATTGGTTTGACCCTCGATCGGCCCGTCCTATACGATCGCGTCACGAGACGGATCGAGCGAATGATGGGGGCCGGATGGGTGCAGGAAGTTCGTTCTCTCCTCGCGAGGGGCCTCGATCCATCGCTGCCGGCCTTTCAGGCGATCGGTTACCGTCAGCTCGCGGCGCACCTGCGTGGGGAGTGCTCGCTCGAAGAAGCCGTCGCCGAGATCGTTCGCTCGACAAGACAATTTGCGAGAAGGCAGTTGACCTGGTTTCGGAAAGACCCCACGATTGTGTGGTTCGAGGCGGAGCGCTTCGAGAAGCTGAGACAGCAGGTCGAGGAGTCTTTGGGGTTAGCCTAGGGTTGCTATGACCGGTGCCAACATCAACGTCCAGGACGTTCTGCTCCTGGAATGGACGAGATCCGCTGCGCCTGTCCGGCTGACGATGATCAACGGCACAGTCCTCGAGGGAACCATCAAGAAATTCGATCGGTTCGCTGTCGTACTGGAGACGGATAAGCGAGAAGCTCTGGTTTACAAACACGCCATTGCGTCATTGGAAACGTCAGGCGAGAGCTGACGGACGGGTTGTTTCCTCGGTGCGCTCGATAAACCTGAACCCAGCGATTGCGATATTACTGGGCATCGTGGCCTTGACGATCCTGTTGGGTGCCTGCGCCGCTGTGGAGGCTCCTACGCTCGATGCTCGCAAGCCGCACCCGGAGAAGAGGTTCCTAGTGTCGCCGCTGAGAGGATTCTCACTCGGTGTCCTACCGGACTACGCAAGTCGGTTGCGGACCGCGCACGCGGAGCTCGTCGAGCGCGGCGACCGCGCGGTCGCGAGACGGCAGGCCGAGGCGCTGCGGAGGGAAAACCCGCTACTCGAGCCGGCTGCGGTCTTGCTGGCACAAGTGGAATTCGTCGAAGGGAATCACCACCGGGCAGCCGAGCTTCTGCAACCCATTGTCGCCGCGCACACCCAGTATGTCGCCGCCCAACTGCTGCTCGGACGCACGGCGGAGAAGATAGAGGATGTGGCCGGTGCGTTTGCGTCGTACTTTGAGATCACCCAGGTCTCGACACTTGCCTCCGACCGGGCAAATGCTTTGCGGGACCGTGCTCTCGAAATCGTTGGAAACCGTGTCCAGGATGCATTGCGGCGAGGAAGAACCGAGGACGCAACCCGGGACGTATTGGTCCTGGCGAGTTGGGCGCCTGGAGAGCTGGTGACGCTTCAGGCAGCCCTCGGGTTGGCGCAGGCGGTCGGAGACAGCGAAGGAGAGCTCAAGGCGGCAAGGATGCTGGTGCCGTTGCTGCCGGAGGACAACTTGATGAAGGTCCGTTTGGCAGACCTAGAGCTCGAAACCGGTGACCCGAGCGCTGGGTTGCGAATCTTCCAGGAACTTGCAGGAATGGATCCACAGGATGTAGCTCTGGCGGAGAGGCTGGCGCGGGCGAAGCTGCAGTGGCGTCTCACTCTCATGCCGGCCAAAGTGCTCGAGCTCGTGCGGCAGCCGCAGCTCAGCCGAGCGGAGTTCGCGGCCGTGGTCTATTGGCTTTTTCCCGTTGTCCGCTACGGCCGCGCCGGCTCGGGTCGGATCGCCAACGATATTCTCGACAATCCCCATCGACAGGAGATCGTTCGCATGGTCAATCTGGGGCTGGCCGTGGTCGACACGACGCTCCACACTTTCGGGCCGGACAAGCCGCAGACCCGGGGTCGGGCTTTGCTCGGCCTGTTGCGTTTACTCGATTTGCAGGACCCTAGGTTGACATGCCTGGGGCCCGAAGGCTCACTCGAGCGCGCCATGGATCAGCAAGTCTGCGAGTCGGCTGCTCGGTGCCTTCTGATCAGGGAGGCGGCAGAGTGTTTGCCCGGAGCCGTCTTGTCGGGACCCGCGGCCTTCGAGATGTCGCGTTCGGCCCTCGATCAGCTGGGAGTCGAATGAACTGGACCTTCCCCAACCTCCTTTCACTCTGCAGACTGGGCCTGATTCCGCTTTTCGCGATCGCGCTCATCCAGGGCCGTCCCGAGAGGGCCCTTTTGGTTTTCGTCGTCGCCGCGGTGACCGATGGTCTGGACGGGTTGGCGGCACGCCTGTTGAAACAGGAGTCGTTGCTAGGCGCCTATCTCGACCCCCTGGCCGACAAACTGCTGCTCACCACTGCGTTTGTCATGTTGACCATCCCAGGACGCCAGCTAGGGGTGCAGATCCCCATCTGGGTGACGGTCCTGGTTATCGCCCGAGACGTGATCATCCTGCTGGTTTCCGTGGTGTTGGTTCTGGCACTCGATGTGCGTGATCTCAAACCGGTGGCTCTGAGTAAGTGGAACACGGCGTTTCAGATCGCTGCCGTCGTAGCGGTGCTTTTAAGCGGCGTCGTGTCGGGTTTTGATACCGTCGCATATGTCTTGATCTACACGACGGCCGGTCTGACAATCCTCTCCGGGATCTATTACATCTACCGGACCAATCGCCTGCTCGAGAGCCATCAGAATGCGCCGACCTGATCCGGCCGTTCTCCGTCTGGTCGTCTTCTCGGCAGGTCTGATCGCCGTCCTGGTGATCGCCCTGGTGTTTCGCAAGATCTTCCAGCCCCTCCTCATGGGTTTGCTGGCGGCGTATCTTCTCGACCCGGCGGTGAGCTGGTTCGAAAGGCGGGGTCGTTCCAGGATCACCGGCGTCGTCGTGATCAGCGTGTTGCTGATTCTGGCTCTGGTGGTCTTCTTTCTTTTCGTGGTGCCGGCCATCGGCGATCAGGTGGAGCGGCTGGCCGAGCGCTTGCCGGAGTATCAGAAGCGGATCCGGACACAGATCGAGCCGTGGTTCGATCGCCTCGAAGCCCGGTATCCCGAGGAGATCGAGGAGGCGCAAGAGCGTGTCGTCCAGGGTTTGCGGGAGAACCTGCCACAGGTGGCGGGCTCGTTGGGACGCTGGACAAAGACGCTCTTCAGCAACATTTTCGACTTCTTGCTGTTGCTCCTCAATCTGATTTTTGTTCCCGTTTTCGCCTTCTACCTCCTGG
>JAOTZA010000194.1 GCA_029861655.1 Acidobacteriota bacterium
CAGGGTGTTACGCAAGTCCTCCCTGAGTGTCGCGTCCTGGTCGGAAGCCCCGATGTCGATCTCATTCCCGGACTGCGAGAATGTCAGTGAGTTGATCGCCGAGTTGCCGATGACCGAGTTGAGCTGGGCCACCAACGAATCGCTGGGCTGGGCCCAGTTGGAGTCGACAGAGGGGAAGGGATCATCGCCCCAGAGACCGTTTGCGGCGCCCCCGGTGGGACCGGGGTTCGACCAGTCGTCTGCGGTGTAGCGGAGCAGGACGCGATGCTGGTCGTTGACCGTGTAGTCGAGACGGCCGTTGATCTGCTCCCAGTCGATCGGCGTCGAGACGGAGGTCACCCAGTTCGTGCAGCTTCCGGGATTGTTGGCGTTCGGATAGAGCCGCAAGAGATTGATTCCCGACTGGCTCATCCGATCGCCGGGGATCGTGTTGTTCGGGAAGGGCTGACCGGTCAGAGGATCGACCGGGATCTGGTATCCACAGGATGTATCGACGTCGTTGAAATCGCCAGCCCTTTGTGCCGCCGTCGGAACCTGGCCGCTAACCGCGACGCCGCGAATCTCGTCGTTCCATTCCGCGGAGGCGAAGAAGTGAAACTTGTCCTTCTTGACCGGACCACCAAAGGTGAAGCCATAGTCGTCGCGCGTGAGAGGCGCCTTGGGCTGATTCGCTTCCTTCAACAGGGCATTGGTCGAGTTGTAGGAATCGCGACGCGCGAAGTAATAGACGCTGCCGTCCAGGTTGTTGGTGCCGCCGCGGGTGACCAGATTAATCTGGGCGCCGCCGCCGCCGCCAAACTCGGCGCCGTAGGAGTTGCGGTGAATCTTGAACTCCTCGATAGCCTCGACAGACGGATAGACCAAGATGGTGCGGTTCGAGCCAACATCGTTGTTGGAGGCGCCGTCGACGGTCCACATGTTGGCCGTGGTGGAACCGCCGCTGACGGACAGATCGGAGCCCGTCAACAGACCCTTGTTCTTTGTGTTGAAGCCTTCAGGCGCGCTGACGCCGGGCATGAGCAGGGTCAACTGCAGGAAGTTCCTGCCGTTGAGCGGCAGCTCGCGAACCTCCTCACCGGTGATCAAACCGGCGACCTCGCCGCCGATCGTCTCGACGACCACGGCCGACGAAGTCACCGTAATGGCTTCCCCCGTCACCTCGGTCAGCTCCTCGAGCTGGGCGTTGACCTCGCGGGTGTCGTTGACGTTGAGCACGACGTTCTGCACCAGCACGGTGCGGAAGCCGGCCGCCTCGAAGGTCACCAGATAAGTCCCTACCGGCAAATTCGCGGCCGCATAGGCGCCAGAGCTATTGGTGGCTGTTTCGCGGGAAAAACCCATCCCCACGTTGAGGACGGTGACTTGCACATCAGCCGCCGGTGCTCCCGATGGATCGTTGACGGAGCCGCGGATGGTGGCGCTTTGCTGCGCGATGGCGGGCAGGCAGACGACTGCCGCCAGCGCAAAGATCAAAAGAGTACGCTTCAAGCTCAAGAATCTTCCTCCCCCCCGGATGATTTCCGGCCGACGAAAGGTTAAACCGATTTAGCGACTCTGAATAATCGCATGTGGTTTGCGGGGCTGTCAAGACCAACCTTCGTAACTAATTCGATTTAGTACTAGCTTGAATCAGAAGCCCGCTCATGGGACACTCGCGCCGTGCCTGATCCCAAAAAAGGGAATTCCGACGGCGAATCCGGAGCCGGAGCCTCCCAGAAACCTGTACGGCTCAAGGAGTTGGCCGAGCATCTGGATCTCTCCCCGGCCGCCGTGTCGATCGTCCTCAACCGGTCGCCGGTCGCCGATTCGATCCCCCAGGCGACCCAGGACAGGGTCTTCGCAGCCGCCAAGGAACTCGGGTATCGTCCGGACTTCCTCGCCCGCTCCCTGCGCAGCCGGAGAACCCGGTCGATTGGAGTCCTGGTCCCCGAGATCAGCGAGGGGTATGCGGCCGGCGTTTCGAGAGGGCTCGAGAAGCACCTGCTCAGCGAAGGCTACTTCTATTTTATCGCCAGCCATCAGTCCGAGCCCGAGCTGCTGGCCGAGGGCCTCGAACGGCTACGCGAGCGACTGGTCGAGGGGTTCATCCTACTCGCGGCGCAGCTAAAGGCTCCTCCGCCACTTCCAACCGTTGTGGTTTCGGGGCACCGCGCCCTCGAAGGTGTCACCAACGTCGTGCTCGACCAGGATCATGCGGCACACCACGCACTTTCCCATCTCGCCGACCTCGGTCACGAAAGAATCGCCTTCTTCCGCGGACCCTCCAACAATGCCGACGCCGACGACCGTTGGCGGGCGATCGTTGACGCCGCCGCCACCCTGAGTCTCGAGGTCGCGCCTGAGCTTTCGATCCAGCTGGAGGGTCTTTCCTACGGCGAGGTGTTCTACCGGGAAGGCTACGCACGCGCCAAGGAACTGCTCGCGCGAGGCCAACGGTTCACCGCCCTCTTTGCCTTCGACGACATCGCCGCCGTCGGGGCTATGAGAGCGTTCTTCGACGCCGGGCTGCGTGTCCCCGAAGACATCTCGATCGTCGGGTTCGACGACATCGAGAGCGCGTCTTTCCTCAACCCGAGTCTGACCACGGTACGTCAGCCGTTGCGAGAGATGGGAGAGATTGCCGGGCGCGTTTTGCTCGAGCGGCTCGGAGGGGGCGAGACCCCACCGCAAGTGGTCGTCAAGCCCGAGTTGGTGGTGCGCGACTCGACCTGTCCGGCCCCCTAGGGGGACACAGAGCTTTCGGCCTCTGACCCGGCTGCGGAAAACCTCTCCTCGTCTAGGCTGGCCGAAAGGTCTGTGTCCCCTTTCTGTCTCTGACGGTTGGTAGAGTTCAGGACGATGACGAACGTCGCTCGGGCCGCGCTGGTCCTCTTCCTGCTCGTCTTCGGTGCCGATCTCATTTCGGCCCAGCAGGAGCTCGGTTCCGACTCGAGCCCCGACCCAATCGCTGCCCTCAGCAGGGCGGTACGGGAAGCCGAGCAGGCCTTGGCCCAGCAGGAGATCCAGATCGCCGAGAGTCGGTACCGGACCGCCCTCTTTGAAGGCTGGGTTCTTCTGGGCTCGTTGGCGGAGGGATCCGGCAATCTCGTGGAGGCGCGCTCCGCCTACGAGGAGGCCATCACATCGGCCGTGGATGTGCGGCGCGCCCGGATCGCTCTGGCCCGGGTCATGGCCGAGCTGGAGGAGTTCGAAGAAGCGGAAGCGTTGCTGCGCCTGCTGATAGCCGAGAACAAGGACGATTTCGAAGCTCGACGCATGCTGTCGGACACGCTAGCGGACGATGGCAGGACCGAGGAGTCGATCCAGGAACTCGAGCAATTGGTCTCCATGAACCCGGAGGATCTGGAAACCGCCTACTTTCTATCGACCGCATACCTCGCCAACAACAGGCTCATCGAGGCCGACTCTCTCCTGGAGAGGATCGTCGAGGCGATTCCGACCCCACACACCCACATTCTGGTCGGCAGGACGTATCAGGACTACAAGGTTTTCGACAAGGCTCGCCGAGCGTTCGACACCGCCATCGAGCTCGACCCCCGAACCCCTCGGGCCCACTACTACCGCGGCACGGTAGAGGTTTTGGACCCGAGTCGCGACTTCCTCGAATTGGCCGTCACCTACTTTGAAAAGGAGCTGGAGGTCACTCCGGGCGAGCCGGTGGCGAGTGTGTCTCTCGGGATTGCGCTGTCCGAGGACAGACGCTTCGAAGAAGCGATTCCGCATCTCGAGCTCGCCGCGGAGTGGCCAAAGCACCGATCGTTGGCCCTCCTTTTCCTGGGTGAATGTCTCGCCGGAGTCGGGCGTGAGGAAGAGGCCATCGCTGTTTTTCGAAAGGGCCTGGACGCCGCGGTGGCGGATATCGGAGATCAACCGAAAGAGGAATTACCGGAAAACCGGGCTCGTCAGCTCGCCAGCCTCAATTTCCAACTGGCCCAGGCGCTGCGCCGAACCGGAAGCAACGAATCCGCCACCATTCATTTCGCCGCCGCCAAGGAGTACCAGTCGCAAATGACCGAGCGGTCGCGGGAAAAGCTGAGCGCCTTTCTAACCAATGAAGCGGCGAACGATGGAGAGATTGGGTTTTCACCCGATGCGGCAAGCGAGACCGAGCTGAACGCCGAAGCGGCGCGGGAGCTGAAGGTACCGCTCGCATCCACCCTGGCGCGTGCCTACCTCGATCTCGGCGTACTCGCGGCTAGAGCCGGCAGGCCCGGTTCGGCGGCGGATCTCTTCCAACACGCAGCCGACCTCGACCCGCGAACGGAACAGATCCACTACTCGCTAGGCGTCGCGAGGTTCAACGCCGGCCAGTTCGAGAAAGCCACGGAACCGCTGAGGCGCGCGCTCGAAGGAAGGCCGGGGGACGCGCAGCTCGAGCAGATGCTGGCTCTTGCCTGGTTCAACTCGGGTGAGTACGCGAACGCGGCCGAGATCCTCGAGAACATTCCAGGGCGACCTTCAGATCGCAGGCTCGAGTATCTCTATGGAGTGGCCCTGGTCCGGAGCGAGCGCGCCTCCGAAGCCGAGGGCGTGTTTGCCCAGCTCCTGACCCGAAATACCGATTGGCCGGAGCTCAACGTGGTACTCGCCCAGGCTCACGCCAAGCAGGGAAACTTCGACGGCGCGGTGGAGCTTCTCGAGCGAGCGCTCGAACTGGATCCCAAGGTGGCCGAGGCCCACGGCACCCTGGGGGAGATCCACCTGCGCAAAGGAGAGATCGAGAAGGCCGAAGAGGAGCTGCGAAGCGAGCTTGGCGCTCATCCACGGGACACTCGAACGATGTACACCCTGGCCACGGTTCTGGACCTGGCGCAGAAGCCAGCCGAAGCCATGACCCTTCTCCACTCTCTCCTCGACCTCGAGCCGCGCCTGGGCAAGGGACGCTACCTGCTGGGAAAAATCCTGCTGGCGCAAGGGTCGGACGAAGACGCGCTCGAGCAACTCGAGGCGGCCGCCGGACTAGCGCCCGAGGATCCCAGCATCCACTATCAGCTGGGTCAGGCGTATCAGAAGCTGGGGCGGACCGAGGACGCCCGCAGGGAGTTCGACACCTTTCGCGCGCTCAAAGACGAGCGCAGAGGCGGAGTGGGCTCCTGAGAAAGAGACCGGCAGTCAGAAAGGATCGCAGAGACACTGGCCTGATCGCGACCCTCTCGACCCTGGCTCTCCTGACACTTTTTCAATCGGTGGCCGCGGCGCAGCCATCTCGGCCTGTCGACCTCGACTCGGTGGCGAAGCTGGTGGCCGAGGGCGATCTGAGTTCGGCGGAAAGCGAGCTGCGCCGGGTCGTCGGCATCGAGGATCACGCTGCGGCACGGGATCTGTTGGGAGTCGTCGCGGCCCGCCAGGGACGCGTCGCTGATGCCGAGCGGGAGTTCCTACGCGCCGTGGAGCTGGATCCCGGCTTGGCGGCTCCGCGCCAGAACCTGGGGCGCCTCTATGTGCGGCAGGGGCGCTCAGAGGAGGCCCTGCGAGAACTGCGGGCGGCGCTCGGCCTTGGGCCTCTGGAACGTGAGTTGGCCTTTCAGCTAGCCGCACTCGAGATCGCTCGAGGGGATGTCTCCGCCGGGGAAAAGCTCTTCGAATCGATCGCGGTCGAATACCACTCGGTGCGAGCCACACTCGAACTGGCGAGATCTCTGGCACGCCGAGGCGAGGGACAGATGGCCATCGGGGTGGTGAACCACGCTGTCGGCGTCGCCCCCAACTCGGAGGATGTGCTCAGCGCATACGCCCGGCTCTGCGTTGAGCACGAAGCGCCGGTTCCCGCCATGAAAACCCTCGAGGCGCTGACCCGGCTTCATCCCACGAACGCGGAGTACTTCTACCTCCTGGGCCTGGCGCAGTTACAGCTGGCGGAATCGGACGGCGCGGTCGCGGCACTCAGGCGCTCTCTCGAGCTCGATCCCGAGCGAGTGCTTTCGCTGTTTGCTCTCGGTCTTTCGTTTAGGGACCAGAAGCGGTTCGCAGAGGCCAAGGAGGCTCTGACCGAGAGCTTGCGGCTCCTGCCGAGCCATGCAGATGCCCTGGTGGTGATGGCGGAAGTCGAAGAGGGGTTGGGCGAGCTGGACCTCGCCGAACAGCACCTGAGGCGCGCTTTCGAGTTGGGGGGCGAGACCCCCGAAGCGCTCTATGTTCTCGGTAAGATCCGCCACGCACAGGGGCGATACGAGGAAGCCCGCGACGCCCTGGAGCGCTCGATCGAGAAGAACCCGAGGCCGAGGAAGGCGCACTACGTTCTCAGTCTCGCCTATGCTCGTTTGGGCG
>JAOTZA010000195.1 GCA_029861655.1 Acidobacteriota bacterium
CCGCCCGCTCCGCTCGAGAAAACCGTGTCGCCCGCTTCTTTCTGTGGTGCGCAGGCTCTGATTTTCGCGTTCTCGAGCAGGTACCGAGGTCCGAGATCGTCAAGCAAATAGGGTACGGCACTCTCGTTGTCATACCGGCGATCCTGGCTCTCTTTGCCATGACCTACGCGGTCTCGACGCTTACCGAGAACCCCGCGGTCTATTTTGGCGGTGGCTTTGTGTGGTCGATGATCGTGTTTTGTTTCGATCGTTTTATCGTCTCGACCTTTCGTAAGTCGGAGTCGACGATCAATGACATCACGTCGACTGTGTTTTTCAGCCGGCTCGTGTTCGCGGCCTTTGTCGGTGTGATCGTGGCTCACCCACTGGTAATGCTCTACTTCAACGACACGATCGAAGAGCGTCTCGCCCGGGATGGTAGAGGCAAAGTAGCGGCAATCGAGGCCGGATTCAACCAAAAGCGGCAGGCATTGCAGGAGAGTATCGACTCGCTCAAGACGGAAGTCCGAGATAGGGAACGGGAGCGCAACGAGTACCAGGCGCAGCTGGTGGACGAGATCGACGGTGTGATCAGCGGCCGCACGACCGGGATCCCGGGCCGTGGAGCCTCGGCGGAGGAGAAGAAGCTCCAGCTACAGATCGCGCAACAGGAGTTGGATGCGGCGCGAGATCGCAACGTGGGTGAGATCGCGATACTCCAGGAAGAGATCGTCGGGTTGCAGCGCCGGAACCTCGAGGAACAAGCGGGCTTCGAGCAGTCGTACGACTACCTGGCTCGCGCCGGCGCGCTCGAGGCGCTCGCGGCCGAGGCGCCGCACGTCAACAAGGTGAAGTGGTTTCTGATTTTGTTTTTTGTGTTTGTGGATACGTTGCCGATCCTCTTCAAGGGGCTGACGCCGCGTGGCCCCTATGACGAGAAGCTACAGCTCGCCGAGTACGAGTCCACGAGGACGGTCCAGGCCGAGCGCGAGAGTCTCGAGCGGGTGCTCTATCCATACATGGTGATGTCGCGGGAGAATGCGTTCGTCGCCGATCAGAGCTATCGTGGTGTCAGTGACTACGCCCGGCGGTATCGTGAGTTCCTCGACGAGATGGCTCGCCATCAGGACGAGTTTCTGGGCGAGTGGAAGCGACAGCAAGCGGTGTTGGCCGGTTTGGAAGACGAAGAGCTGCGCCACACACAGCTCGCCTACATGGAGAACCTCCGCGCTTCGAGCTCCGATGTCGTCAACAAGGCGGTCGAACGGTTCAAGCAGTCTCTGGCCTGGGAAAGCGCGCAGGCCGAGCGGGGTGCCGAGGCAACCTAGCCTGCGGTCGAAGTGATGGCACGTCTTTCTTATGTCGAATGAGCGAAACCCCGAGCGCGTTTTCTTCGAACTGAGGCCTGAGTTCCGCCACCCGACCGAGTCAGCGGCCGCGATCTTGCCGGTCCCCTATGACGCGACGAGCAGCTGGAAGAAGGGCGCCCAGCGTGGCCCAGAGGCGATTCTCGAGGCTTCCTCGTATGTCGAGCCCTGGGATCTCGAGACGGGGACCGAACCCTTCCGGCGAGGTATCGCGACGCTGAAACCCGTCGTCTGTGACGGTGCTCCGGAGGTTCTGGCCGGCCATGTGGCGGGGAGGGTGGGCGAGATCCTGGACCGTGGCCAGATTCCGGTCGTCCTCGGCGGCGAGCACTCGGTGACTATCGGCGCGGTTCGAGCGACTGTCGATCGGTTCCCGAGGGTTTCGGTGCTCCAGATCGACGCCCACGGCGACACTCGCGAGAGTTATCACGGGTCGAGATACAACCACGGCTGTGTCATGGCGCGGGTGCGCGAGTGGTGCCCGATCGTGCAGGTGGGCATACGCAGCATCGACACCTCTGAAGTAGCGGCGTTTGACGACGGCCGAGTGTTTCCGGCCCGCGAGATCGTTCGCTCGCGTGATGGCTCCTGGGTGGATCGGGCCGTCGAGGGATTGACCGAAGAGGTCTATGTGACGATCGACCTGGACGCCTTTGACCCATCGATTGTGCCAGCCACCGGAACACCCGAGCCCGGCGGGTTGGACTGGTACCAGGTCACAGATCTCCTCGAGGCGGTCGCCGGCCGGCGAAACGTCGTAGCCTTCGACGTTGTCGAGCTCTGTCCGGCACCCGGCCAGCATGCTTCGGCCTTCACGGCTGCCAAGCTTGTCTACCGTTTCCTGGCGATGATCTTTGGTAGTGATTAGCGATCATCGCTGGGGCTAGCGGAGTTCTTGTCCTTCGAGGTCTCGAGCTCGACTCCAAGTCCGTCGGCGATTCGATTCACATATGCGAAGTAGGCGGTGACCTGGTTGATATCGAGGATCGTCCGGTCGTCGAATCCGGCCTCCCGTAGCGGATTCAGGTCGCCCGGGGTCATCGACCAGGGCTCCCGGGTCAGCTTCTCGGCGTAGACAAGCATTGCACGCTCGGCCGGGTCGAGCGCCGCGGTTCGAAAATCTTTCGAAATCGCCGCTACGAGGTCCGGATCCTTGGTGAGTCGAGCGAGACCCGCTCCATGGTGGGTGAGTCAGTAATGGCACCCGTTGGCTGCGGAGACGACAACGGCGATCATTTCTCGCCGGGCCCGGCTGAGCGGAGAGCGACCGAACATGAGCGTACGGTAGAGCCGGTAGTGATCGTCGAGCGACTGCGGACTCAGACTGTGGATCTTGAGAATGTTGTCTACGATGCCCGACGGGGAAGCAAGTTTCGCGTATTGCTCCGCCAAAGCACCCTCGGCGGCGTCTTCGTCGACGACATCGATCCAGGCCAACCGAACCCCCTTACTCTCTGATTCCTTCGAGGTCCAACAGAAACGCGTAGACCAAAGCCGTCTCCCTGTGGCGCTTGAAACGGCCCGAAGCGCCGCCGTGGCCTGCGCCCATGTTGGTCTCCAGCAACAGCCGATTGCTGTCGGTCTTGAGCTTGCGCATCTTGGCCACAAACTTGGCCGGTTCCCAGTACTGAACCTGCGAATCCTGCAGACCTGTCGTCAGGAGCTGGTGAGGATAGTCCTTGGCTTCGATGTTGTCGTAGGGTGAGTAGGAGAGCATGTAGGCATAGGCATCCTTCTCGTTGGGGTTGCCCCACTCGTCGTACTCGCTGGTGGTCAGTGGAATGTCGGAGTCGAGCATGGTCGTGACCACATCGACAAACGCGACTTCGCTGACGATACCGTTGAAGACTTCGGGTGCCATGTTGGTCACCGCACCCATCAACAGGCCGCCGGCGCTCCCACCATGGCCATAGAGATGCTCGGGCGAGGTGTAGCCTTGGTCGATCAGATAACGGGCCGAATCGATGAAGTCCGTAAAGGTGTTCATCTTCTTCATCAGCTTGCCGTTCTCGTACCAGTCCCGTCCCATTTCCTGGCCGCCTCGGATGTGGGCGATGGCAAAGCCAAACCCGCGATCCAGGAGACTCAGCCGGTAGGAACGGAAAGAGGCATCGAGGCTGTAGCCGTAGGAGCCATAGGCGTAGAGGAGAAGCGGGTTCTGGGCACTCTTCTCGACCTCCCGGCGGTAGACGATAGAGATCGGGATCTGGGTGCCGTCCGCAGCGGTTGCGTGCAGGCGTTCGGTGACGTAATTGCTGGGCTCGAACTCGCCGAGCACTTCGTCCTGTTTGAGAAGCGTCTTCTCACGCGTCTCCATGTCGTAGTCGTAGACCGACTTGGGAGTCGTGAGAGAGGAGTACTCGTATCGCACCACGGTGGTATCGAATTCCGGGTTGTCGCCGAAGTTCGCGTCGTAGGCCGGCTCGCCAAAGTCCAGGTAATGTTCTTCGGAGCCGTCCCAAGGTCTGATGCGCATCTGGATCAGACCGCCTTTGCGCTCGGAGACCACAAGGTGGTCGCTGAAGATTTCGAAGTTCGAGAGAAAGACGTCATCGCGGTTCGGAATGACCTCGCTCCACTGATCCTTGCTCTGGGCTGCGATGGGGGCTTCCATCAGACGGAAGTTCTTTGCGTTCCAGTTGGTTCGGATATAGAACTTGTCGCCGAAGTGGTCGATCGAGTACTCGTGGTCCGCCTCCCGCGGAAGAAAGACTCGAAACTCGCCAGACGGCTCGTCCGCGTTTAGAAAGCGGTATTCGTTGGACTGGGTTTGCGCCGAGCCCAGGATGACGAAACGCTCCGATTTGGTCTTGAAAACAAAGGAGCTGAACTCTTTGTCGGTTTCTTCGAAGACGAGCTCGTCCTGATCGGAGTCGGTCCCCAGGCTGTGTTTGTAGATGCGATACCAACGCAGCGTCTCGGGGTGCTGGCGGGTGTAGAAGAGGGTCTTGTTGTCATTCGCCCAGGCGCTATTGGCGGTGACGCCGGGGATCGTGTCGACGAGGTCCTCGCCGGTGGTCAGGTCGCGGAATCTGAGAGTGTAGATTCGTCGGCCGACCGTGTCGGTGCTGTAAGCCAGGATGTTCTGGTCAGCGCTGATGGCGAGCCCACGTAGCTGAAAGAACTCGTGACCTTCGGCGAGTTGGTTCCCGTCGAGAATCACCTCTTCGGTGGCCTCGAGCGATTCCTTCTTGCGACAGTAGATCGGGTATTCGCCGCCCTCTTCGAAACGGCGGTAATAGAAGTAGCCCTTGTCCCGGTAGGGGACGGAGGAATCGTCCTCTTTGATGCGGGCCACGATCTCGTCGAAAAGACCCTGCTGAAACCCGGCGGCGTGGGCCATGACCGCATCGGTGTAGGCGTTCTCGGCTTCCAGATAGGCGATGACCTCTGGATTCTCACGCTCCCGCAGCCAGTAGTAGTCGTCGATTCGCACGTCACCGTGCTTTTCGAGCTCGGTGGGGACGGCCTTGGCGATCGGTGGCTCCGGGACAGTCATGGGGTTAGTGGAGGTGCGGGGAGCGCAAGCCGTAGCTGTAGCCAAGGTGACGAGGACGCCGAGGGCCACCCCCAAGAGAGGACAGACAGAGCACACACGCATCTAGGAACTCCTTGGACTCTTGGTCTTTCTTTGGGTTTTTTGCGAAATCGCCTCAGGGCCCGATACCGATCGATTTTGCAGGCGGTGGGCCCGCAGTTTGCATCCATCTCAGGTTACGGAGCAGGCGCTGGCGGCCTGGCGAGGAGAACCCCGCGAGCCGGTCGATCGTATCTGAGTTTGGGAGTCGTTTGGGGCGTGGAAGAAGCCAATGTTCGACAAGAGTTTCACCTGGAAAAGAATGGGGGGAGCCCCGCAGAAGACGCTCAACGTCAATCTGGGGCACGTTCCTTATCTGGAGCCCGAAGGTCCGGAAGATCGTCGCCGCGTCAGACTGGCAGTGACCATTGCGGTCCTCGGGCACCTGGTTTTCTTCCTGGTCCAGATGCCGCAACTCGCGGGTAAGACTCTGCGGGCGGGCGCGCCGCAGAAGGTGTATGTCATCCAGCAGGTCCGCTTCCAGCCTCCGCCGCTACCCACGCAGCAGCAAATCCCCAAGAAGAAGGAGCGCAAGAAAAAGATCCCGATCCCGGATCCGACACCCGAGGAGCCGGAGCCGATCGTAATCGACGAGGTGGAGCTGCCGGATTTCGATGTGGCGGATGTGGACGCTCTTTTTGGGATCCCCGAGGGACCGCCCGGTCCGCCGATCGCCGGAGTGGGCCCCAGCGGACCGTATCGCCCGGGGGGGGAGGTGTCGGCACCGATCAAGATTGTCTATCCGTCACCGCTTTACACCGAGGAAGGTCGCCAGAACCGCGTCCAGGGAGTCGTGATTCTGGAGGCGATCATCGATGCCCTGGGTGACGTCGCAAGCGTCAAGGTGCTCAAAGGGCTGCCAATGGGGTTGACCGAGTCGGCCGTCGAGACCGCCAAGCGGTGGAAGTTCGAGCCGGCGAGACGCCAGGGCGAGCCGGTGGCGGTCTATCTCAATCTGACGATTCGGTTCTCTCTCCAGTAGCGACCGGGAGGTAAGAGTTGCGGTCCGACCGGAGTCTCCGCAGGGCACGGCGCGCGCTGCCCGGACTTCGGTGATCTAGAGGCACACGCCTCGGTTTCCCTCGCGCCGGTTCGGGCCTGACTTCGAAGGTCGTCGCCATGCGCTCGGTCAAACGTCCCTGGTGGAGCCTCCGGACCGGACCGCAGGATCTCTTAGGCAGCGTGGCGAGCGCCGTTTCCTGCCGAGCGTTCGATCGGGCTGCCGCCAGCTGGCCGCCAAGCGAGAGCCTACGAGCCGAGCAGTGCCTTGGCGCGGGCGACGACGTTCTCGATCGTGAAGCCGTATGCCTTGGCGAGGTCGGGGGCGGGCG
>JAOTZA010000196.1 GCA_029861655.1 Acidobacteriota bacterium
CCGCCGCGGCTCCGGTGGCAATCACGAATCCCGCGAGCACCTTGTCGAGCTCCCCTGAGAAAACGACCATAGAGACACGATCCTCGGGCTGCTTCTCCTCGACTTCCGCAAGCCGGCTCTCGAGAACAGCCAGACGGGCCGTCAAGGTCTCCAGCCCAAGAGCCTTCTTTGTATCCATCTCTGCTATCGACATCTCCTACTCTCCCTTTGCTTCCGCGTCTAGTTGACGAGTTGGATGAAATGGACGTAGATCGCGCTCTCGCCCTGGTCGTCGGTTTGCTGTCCGACCAGATCGACCTTCTTGTCGACCTTGGCCCAACCCTGAAAGTCCTTGATCGAGCCTCGATCCGTACTCATCACCTTGAGGGTTTGGCCGGGCTCGAGACTACGCACCTCTTTGCGCGCCTTGACTACCGGCATCGGACAGTTGAGCCCGCTGGTATCTAACACCTTGTCGAAGTGAATATCCTGGACGGTCTCCTGACTTGTGGATTCCTGACTCATTGTTTTCCTCCTTTGGCTGGCAGACAGTACTATACCCCGTATAGTATGTCAATTCTCTCCCAGGACTCACGACGTGCTAGCCTTTTTTCGCAGATCGGAAGTGAAAGGAAACACCCACATGAAGCAGACTCCAGTGGCCTACGAGACCCGAACCGCACTCGCCTTCGATCAAGCCATCGAGGCATGCCGGGAAGCCCTCGGGGCCGAGGGCTTCGGCGTGCTGACGGAAATCGACATCCAGGCGACGCTCAAAAAGAAGCTCGACGTCGACCGCGATCCCTTTGTCATCCTGGGCGCCTGCCACCCGCCCTCGGCCAACCGGGCCCTGAATGCGGCTCCGGAAATCGCGGTGTTGTTACCTTGCAACGTGACGGTCTCGATCGAGGATGGCGAAACGGTTGTTCGGGCGATGAATCCGAATGGGGTTATGGAGATGCTCGACGACCCGAACGTAACCGATGTGGCCACCGAGGTCGCCGGGGCCCTCCAAAGGGTCATCCGTGCTGTCGAGTCCTGATTTGGAGCTTCAGGATTGCGTCGCGGGAGGCGCGGCCGTCGTACTTCACATCAACTCGACATATGCAAGAGTTTCGATTTGACCCTGTTAGCGAACGGCGTGTAATATCTTTTCAAGATGAACGCTCAAAACAACGTCCTTTCTTGCAGCTGCTGTTGTCCCGGCCCAAACCGGCGCCTGGGGGCGTGTAACTGAAGCACTAGATCTATAACGATTAAGAACCCCAACCGCCGGTAACGACCGGCGGTTTTTTTATGCGACCGCCGGACTCGGCGGTCGTTTTTTCTTGCAGCACAAAGAGAACGGAGCACCGAAGAATGACCCTAGCCACACCCGGAAATCCAAAGCTATCCGCGAAAACCACGTCTCACCCTCGACTTGGCAGCACGTCTGGACGGATCGAGGAAAGAGCCCGGGTCTCATCCGCTCCGGCGCTTCGCCGCTATGGCGACATCCGCGAGTTGATTGCCAGCGTCGAGAATCCTACACCGCTGGTGCGTCTCAATCACGTCGTCTCCGGCACCGAGGGGGCCCCGCTCGACCTGTGGCTCAAGCTCGAGTGGCTCAACCCTTTCGGATCGATCAAGGACCGCACCGCCCTTTTCATCCTTCGCGGTATGGAGGAGCGCGGCGAGCTCGACGGTCGTGCAATCGTCGAGCCTTCGTCCGGAAACACCGGCATCGCGCTGGCCGCGCTGGCTGCGCTATCGGGCCAGCGGCTGACCGTGACCATCCCGGATGGGGTTCCGCAGGAGAAGAAAGATCTCTTGCGAATGCTGGGCGCTGACGTCATGGAGACTCCGGACGATCTGTGCCCCGTCGATCATCCCAAAGATGGTGCGATCGCTTTGGCGCGGTCGATCGCAGAGACCGAGGGTGGAAGTGCCTTTGTCATGCCGAATCAGTACGAAAACCCCGACAATGTTCGCGCGCACTACGAGACCACCGGACCGGAGATCTGGAAACAAACCGAGGGTAGAGTCCGCTTCTTCCTTGCCGGCTATGGGACCTGCGGCACGCTCACCGGAGTGGCCAAGTACCTCAAGGAGCAGGATGCGACGATACAGATCATCGCTATCGAGCCGCAGGCGGGGCACCGGCTCCCCGGGTTGAAAAGCTTCCGCGAGGCCAAGATCCCCGCGATCCTGGATCCCAGTCTCATAGACCATGTCATTGGTGTCGACGACTCCGATGCATACGAGATGACCCGCCGCCTCTATCGCGAGGAAGGGCTGATCGTAGGTCCTTCTACCGGAGCCATCGTTCATGCGGCCCGCGAACTGCGTCTCGGGCACCGGGCGCTCCGCGCCGAATCGGCACCCACCGCCGTAGCGGTCTCACCCGATGGCGGACTCAAGTACATGAGTTACTTCTCCGCCGGCGACCCCGTTTCGGAGCCGGTTCGCCAACTCGACACGGTAACCAACGATCGATCCCTCGACTGCACCGGTATGGTCTGCCCGCTGCCGATCTTCAAAGCCAAACAAACCCTGGACAATATGGATCCGGGCGAGATCCTCGAGATCGTCTGCACAGATCCGGGGTCGTTGTCTGACTTTCCGGCCCTGGCCAAACGCACAGGCCATGCGTTGCTCTCCGTCGAGGAACAGGACGAGCGGCAGGTGTTCCGGCTCAGAGTGCGAGCCTGAGGCTGAGGCCGGCCGGCTGCTTGCAGCCCGCACGAATACCCGGCTGGAAATGCGGTGACAGGCAACTCATTTCCAAGAAACAGGGTGGGAATGCGGTGACTGGAAAATGAGTAGCCTGTCACCGCATTTCTTCCCGGAAAATGAGTAGCCTGTCACCGCATTTCTTCGAGCGGCTTCCTGGGGAGCGTCGCGGAGCGAGCCTCTCTGCGCTCGAGAAGCGACGGCTTCGGCGCGACCCCACCCCTATCCAAGGGCACTCGACATAGCCCCGCGATGACCGTAACGATCAAAGGAATGGCGCTCAAGCCGCCGGGCACAACGCCGGATCGCCCGGCACCTGGCCCACCAGCAACAGAAAGCCCTTGAATGGCCCCATGTTGCGCATCGCCTCGAACTTGGGTCCTTTGAACTTCAGCCTACCGGTCATCATGCCCTTCATCGGACCATAGTCCCCGGCGCCCATCTCGAGCCATCGATCGGTGGTTGCGGTCATTACATAGTCGGCGCTGCGCTCGAGCACCTCCGTCTCGACCGCGCCGCCGTACGCACATTTCACTTCACCCTCCTGCTCTTCGAGCCGAAGCTCGATGCGCGGGCTGTCCTCACAATCGAGACGGTAGAGCTGGATGACCTTGAAACCGCGATCCTTATCGTTCTCCATCCACTTGACGAGGCCGGTGGTCAGCTCTTCGGTGCCATTCCAGGCGTCACACGCCTCGACCGCCCACTCCGCCGTCATCAGCACTGGAGTTTCGTGCTTGGATGAGTCCTCCATCGTGGTTTCCGGAGCCGCAGTTTCCGGCGTTGGAGGTTCCTGCGCGATCGCCGTGGTTCCGAGGACCAGGCCGGCTGCGGCAAGGCCCGTACAAATCACTCTGCTCTTCATGGGATCTCCTCTCTTGTGTTCTCTTTCACCTTTGGATCAGTTTGGACAGGACTCCTTCAGGGCCTACCCGCGGCCGGTGGCGCGCAGCGCTCGGACGGTCGCGATGGTGGAGGTCCCGGCGTCACGAACTCCTCCAGACCGAGCTGGGCTCGGATCTCCATCTCGTCCTCACCGGTCGGCAGCCAAGGGTAGTCCCGCGGCTCGTCTCCGGGGCTCCAGGAGCCCATCGGCCGGGTACAGCCGGGCTCCCCACCCACGCCGGGACAACCATTGGTCATGAAGGCAAAGCCCTCGCTGACCACCCGGTTGACGAGGTCTATCGGTGCCGAGATCCGTTCGAGGAACCCGCGCTCGTCGAAGGAGAAGGCCGCCGGTTCCAGACCGCTCTCCTCGAGCAAGAACTTAGCAAGTTGGATCCGGCGCCAGCGCCGGACGCTGCTCTTTGGCAGCTCGGACATCCGCGAATCCGGCTCGGGGTTGAAACAGAACAGATACGAGAAGATCTGCCGCTCCAGAAGACTCCCAAACGTCTCCATCAGCTCACGATCGTTCTCCCCCAGCCCCACCAGGGTGTGGCAGTTGACCCGCCACGGGCCATAGATGTCTCGCGCGCCGTGGACAATGTCCCAGTAGTTCTCCCAGTCGAGACCGCCCCTCGGAACATCGCTACGCGTCGAACGGAAGAGCTCCTCCGTCACGGCGTCGAGCCCGATCCCGATCATGTCGGCGCCCGAGCTCTTGAGCTCCAGAAGCCGTTCTTGATTCAAGGTAGGCGGTGCGACCAGGATCGACAACGGCGTATCGATACGCCGACGAATTCTCCGGGCGATGTCGACGGTGTCGCGGTAGGCGTGGCCGTGGGTCACCATCGAGATACAAAGACGCGTCAACCTACTCTCACAGCGCGACATGCGCTCGACCAACTCATTGGTCTCGACCAGCGGCCACTCCACCCGGATAAACGACTTGTCTTCGTAGCGGCCTTGCCGGGACCGCGCCAGACCACAGTAGCCGCAGTCGGACTGACATCCCTGCGCGTAGTTGAGCAGCAGGTTGATGCCTCCAAAGTCGAACTCGCGTGTGAAACGACCCGATCTGAACCGCAGCGCCAACGCGCTCGCGTAACTGATCCGCACCCAATCCGGGCTCGAGTGGCCGGCGCCGGGCAAAGCGCTCTCCGATTGCAGAACAGTCATCGAGCCACCCCTTCTGGATTCGTGGCGTCCCGACCATCCGAGACGGTCGAGCCCGGAGACGACATCTCGGCCTCGGGCGCGTAGCAGGAACCCTCGCGACGCAAAGGATGCGCGCGACCCTCTAACCGCAGGCCACGGTCGACCGCCTGCCAGATCGCCCCGGCCACGATCCCGGGATCGACACCCAGGTCCTCGGGGCTCAGAATCTCGGCGGCGACCCGCTCGACCGCGGCGGGCTGGGCGCGACTCCACTTGAGAGCGGCCTCCAGCCGGGGGATCGACGGCGGCAGCACGTTGAAATCACCGGTGATGAGCACGCTCTTGATGCTCTCGGCACGGACCCCGGCGTAGATCCTGATCAGTCCTTCGGGGGTCTTGAGGACCGAGCTGCCACGAGCATCACGCTGCGGACTCCGCTGGGAGACCCAGCCGGTGTTGCCATAGCGCTCGGTGAGAAGGTCCTCGACGCGCTCAGTGTGCTCATCCGGCAAGGGAATCGTCTCCAGTTTGACCTTGAAGAATGTCGCGATCGCCGACGCAAACTGTTGGCGTACTTCGGGCGCCAGCAGGGGACGGCCGGTTTCGCGCGCGACCGTCGTCACCCGCTCGCCTATCCGGAGCGCCGGTTTATCGAGAAGCTTGGCGCCGGGAATGCGTAAAACGTCGAGCATCAGCTCGATATCCAGATCGACCAGAACGCTGGTGTGAAACAAAAACCCGCCGTCAGGGTGGAGATACAACCCCATGCCGGCGATCTTCCGACCCTCGACCTCGAGATCGTTCTTTGAGCGAAATCGGGCCTCGATCCCCAACGCTTCGAGCCCGGCGATCACTCCGCCTGCATGGTCCCGGAGAGTTTCGCGCGGGCTCTTCTCGGGACACGACCGCCTGACGACCGCAACCCCGAGCTGCGCCGGGCCCATGATGATGGCGCCACCCCCGGTCGGGCGACGACCGACCTGCACCCCGCGGGCGGCACAGCGATCCAGATCCACTTCGTCCTCGAGACTCTGATAGCGACCAACGAGCGCACAGTGCGGCTGGTAGGTATAGAGACGGAGGGTCGCCTCCTCGGAGTTCGTGTGGTTACGGCCATAGAGCGCCGTCAGCGCTTCGTCTACCGCCAGACCTCGAGCCGCATCGACGCCATCATCGACCAGGTACCTCCAGATCGTCATCTAGCTGCTGAACCTCCTCATCAATGCGCCCAGGTCAGCGAGCAACAGTACTCGTAATGCTCCGGCTCCAAGTCGGACCGCCGGGCGTAGTCGATGATTCCCTCTGCCGGGTAGGCGATGCCGTTGAGCCCATGATCGACAGCCGCCTTGTCCAGGGCCACCTTTATGGCGCCCATCGGCCGGCCGCACCCCAGATTGACCTGGGTGTCCCGCATCGCCTCGCGCGCGTGAGCGAAAAAGTCGACGACCTCGGCAAGCGGCGGCGGTGCGAGGTGCCCCATCGGGGTTCCCACCAACGGCGTGAGAACGACCAGG
>JAOTZA010000197.1 GCA_029861655.1 Acidobacteriota bacterium
GTGTTACCTCATGGGCGACACCCGCGGCGAGCATTCCGAGCGACGCCAGCCGATCTTTTTCCTTGAGAGCGTTCTCCATCGCGACGCGTTCGGTCACGTCCTGGACCACGATCACGCGGTGCCCACCGGGTTCGTTCGTCGGAAGCGGTGCGACGCTGAGCTGCAGATACCGTTTGGAGCCGTCTTGGTTGGGGAGGCTCACTTCGCGCAAACCCTCGCCCGGCTTTGGCAACGGTTCGGAGGGTAGGTAGTCGCGAAGCCGTCTCCCGGCCAGCTCCGCCGGCGACTCCTCCAGCAGCCGGCCGAGCGCCGCATTGGCGGAGAAGATACGTTCGTCGTTGTCGAGAACGGCGATCCCCGCGGGCGAGGACTCGATGATCTGTTCGGTGAACCGCTGCAACCTCGACACCTCGTCGAGCTGGCGTTTGACCTGGCCGAGGAGTTGGGCGTTCTCGATCGCCAGAGCGACCTGGTTGAACAATCCCCGCAGCAGATCCACGTCATCACTAGAAAGAGGAACGCCACCATCCTTGTTGCCGGTGACCACAACTCCGAGGCTGTTGGCGCGCACTTTTAGAGGGAATCCATACCGGTAACCGGCTGCGTGGAGCTTGTGTGCGGTGGACAGCGTGCTCGCCGGGAACTCCACGGCCTCGAAACTGTTGAGCTCGGCGTCCCAGAACGCGGGCGGGAATTCGTCGGCCGAGAGAAACGGCTCGAGCAGACCTTCTCGATGCGCCGAATCAGGATGCCCCCGATGCGCCGGTACCAGCGAGCGGCCCTTGAGACGGAGTATGGCGACCGGCGTAATGCCCAGGCTGGCACGGAGCTCGTCGGCGACCCGGATCGACAACCGTTCCAGATCACTTTCCTCCATGATCTGGCGCCCAAACTCGGTCAGAGCCCGCCGCCGGCCGTAGGCGCCGCGGTACTGGACACGCTCGAGCGAGTTGCTGACGCCTCGCCGCGTCGGGATCATGAGACCCGCGATCATCACTCCCGACGCGAAGACGAGGAGGTTGCGTCCGAGTGGCAGATCCTCCGGAACGATGCGGCTGACCGCCAGGTTCGCAAGCGAGAAACCGATGGCGCCGATCGCGATTGTGACGCCGAGCGACAACGTGTCGCGAACCACCACGCCGATGTCCCAAAGCTTGTATCTCAAAATCGCGTAGGCGAATGTCAGCGGGACCAGTGCGAGCGGTAGGACCGCGCTTGCGGTCAGCAGCTGGGGCAGGGAGGTGCCGAGCTCCCGCGGCAGAAGGTAAAGGAACAGAAACGGAAGATAGCCTGCCGCCATCCCAAGCGCGACCCAGGTGGCTTGGCGGTGGGGCTCGTGGGCTCGCGGCCGGTAGAGGCGCCAGCCGAGGACCGCCGCCGCGCCGAGCGAGAACAGCACAAGGTGATAGAGCTCGAGCCGATCCAGAATCGGCACCGCCGCGGCCAGCTTTCCTCTCAGCAGCAGGCGGCCGTCGAAGTTGATCAGATCGGCCTGCAGCAGCAACAGAAAAGCGGCCGGCAGGTAGTAGAACGGGATCCATCGGCGGAGCCGGCTTTCGGTCGCGTCGCGCCGCGGAAAGATCGAAAACAGGTGGAGTGTCAGGGGCGCTAGCAGGATTCTGGCGACGGCCTCTACTACGTAGGCGAGCCTTGCCATGCCGCTGTCGAAGGGAGGCTCGGCGGCGATCAGGTAGACAGCGGTCGAAGCGAGGCACCAGAAATAAAAGAGCAGCGCCGGCCGCTCCTTGTGGCGCGTGAAGGTGTAGAGCCCGATAAAGACATAGCCGCACGCGATGAGCGCGAGGATCAGATAGGAAAAATCGATCTCGAGCGGCGGCAGATGAAAGTCCACCGCATGAAGCGTCTCACCGCGAACCACCTGGAGCTCGCTGCTGGCTCGCTGCCTCAACACCTGGCCGAGGTCCTCGGTACGACCAAAGCCCTCGCCGTTGATGAGCAGGATCTGGTCGCCGGCTTGGAGACCGGTTTCGCGGACCGCCACCGACGTCACCAGCCAGTGGCCGGCCTCGGCCTGGGAAGAAAAACCGAGTGGCTGGAACGTCTCGACCTTGCGCTGAGCGCTGACGGCGCCGATCGCCAGGACCGTCACGGTCAGCAGCAACGCCATCAGCGCGGCCGCCTTCCTCTTGTTCGACATTTCCACCATGGTCACTCGACCCAATTCGACCGTACCGCCTTACGGGGTCTTTATCTTCTTAAGCAGAAATCATGCCATCGAATCGGTTGTTTGAACCGCCTCAACACTATATTTTTACAGGCCTTTGGGCGGCGCTGTCCAAGGCCTTGAATTCCGCTCAAAAGACTGAATCGTGGGCGTCATCCTGGCACCCTCTGGGTGGGTGGGCAGAGGCCACCCGGGGAGGTAGTGGTAGACCTCCGTCGGATGTAGCGGTCGACCTCTGTGTCGACCGAACCCGGGTCGATGGGCCGATCCGCACGGATGTAGCGGTCGACCTCTGTGTCGACCGAACCCGGGTCGATGTCTCAAAGACGGTCGAGACGGAGCTCGACCGCTACAACGGGCAGGGTCGACCGAACCGGGTCGACCGGCCGATCCCCACGGATGTAGCGGTCGACTTCTGTGTCGACCGAACCCGGGTCGATCCCCACGGATGTAGCGGTCGACCTCTGTGTCGACCGAGCCCGGGTCGATGTCTCAAAGACGGTCGAGACGGAGCTCGACCGCTACAAGGGCTCCGCGGGGCTTGCGACTAGAACTTGACGGCCAAGCCGCCCGTTACCCGCTTCCGCAGCTCATCGGCCAGGAACGATCCTGCCACCCCGCCACCGCCGCGGCTGAGTTCCATGTTGAGCTGGACCGCCCAGTCGTTGGCGAGGTCGCTCAAGATGGCGAGATCCTGCCGCAGCAAAAGCTGCAGACGTTCGAGCTCCAACTCGTGATACGCCATGCGGGCGCCACCCATGGGCTCGAGCTCCTGCTCGAGGTGATGGAAGGCCAGGTAGACGCCGGTCATGGTGTCTTCGAACTGGGTGTCGAGGGAGGTCACCAGGTAGCGAACGTTGTTCTCGTACGGGGCGTTGGCGGTCGAGTAGAAAAGACCGCCGCCGCCGGAAGCCACGTGCGAGCTGAGGCGGGCGAGAACCGCCGGCGCCAGACGCCGGGTGAGCTCGAAATTGAGCTCTGGTAGGCGGTCTCCCTCGACCAGGTACACACTGTCGAGGCGGCTGAAGAAGTCGTCGCTGAAGAAAAGCCGCTGGGTCTCACCGATCTTGCGATGCACGGCACCAAAGGACACGGTTTGCCGGTCGCCCAGCAGGCGCGAGAGCAGCAGTTCGTAGCAGTATTCCTCGGCTTGGCGGCAGGGTGCGCGATCGCCGAAATAGGCACTGACGAAATCCCGCCGACGCTCGTCCGTGGGTTCTGAATCGATCCGTCGGCTAAAGGAGGTCGAGGCGCGCCACTTGGGGCCGAACTCCAAGGTCAGCCCGCCTTGCGGCGAGAGCGACAAACTGCCGTCTCGGAGTGTCGAATAGAGGCCGTATTGGACGACGAGCGCCGGCTTGACCGCGACGCCTCCGCGCCCGAAAAGCTCGACCGACTCGCGCGGCAGGTAGCCCGCATCCGTCAACGAGAAGTCGCTCTCGCGCTCACGGTAGCTCATCCCAGCTTCGATGGTTGCGCGTTCCGTCAGGTTACCGCTATAGGTGCCTTCGACTTCCCAGGATCGCGAAGCGGAGGGGATCCCGGTTGGGCCGATCAGCGCCTGGCGGTAGTAGTTGTTCTCGGAGGTGTACTGTGCCGACACGTCCGAGCGCCCGCTGCGTCCGACGGCGCGCGACCAGGACAGCCGATGGTGTTCGAAGTCCACTTCGTCAGGGTTCCCATCCAGGCTCGTCGACAACCGGTTGGTCCGCGATGCCACGTCGAATCGCGAGCGGCCCTTGCCTTGGGTGTTCTGGACCCGAAGCGACATCTGCTGAGTGCTTCCACTCGCCGGGTCGACGCTTTCGACTTGCGGAGACGCCGCCTGTGCGAGCTCGGAAAAGCGGCCGGCGAAGTCAATCTCGACATCGCTGATGTGCCCGCGGATTCCAACCGCGGCGCCGGCGACATCCAACTCACCAAAGTCGAGGCCCTCCTGGACTCCCGCAACCGCCGCCATCTTGGCCTGAAACGCGGCGGCTGCGCCGCTCGCGCTCTTGGTGTCGTACTCGCTGGTCGTCAAATCGACGATCGTCGTCTCGATGTCGCGCAGTACGTCTGCCGGGATCTGTTCGCGGACCTCCCAGAAGGAAGATGCCGTCGGGTCGGTCGAGGCGGATACCGGCTGGAGCTCGACTTCGAGTACCTGTACGACGTGCGCCGTTGCGCGACGCAGGACCTGGACCGACGGAAGGAACCCTGGCTTGTGGGTAATGATCTTGAAGAGACCGGCGGGAAGACCGTCGATGAAGAAGCTGCCGTTGGTTCCGGTGCTGGTCTTCCACGTTGTCGCGTCGGCGACCTGGTAGGCATAGACCGTAGCGGTGGCAAGTGGGGAGACCGCGCTTCTCACGTGGCCGGTCAGCTGACCGGGCTCCTTGGCGAGACCCACAGATGCGAAGCCGAGGATGACGGCGAACGCAGACGATGCGACGCGGTAGCTAAGCTTCATCCCACAAGACCTCAAAAGACTATACGACCGCCGAGTATAGGCAGCCGTATTGGCGACTGTCAAAGCAGCCGGCCACAGTCCAACGAGGGGATTATAGCAGAATCTAACTCACGCCTTAAGAACCATGTGGCGAAGCACTGCAGGGCGAGCTGAGAGCGAGCCCCCGCAACCTCTCGCGTGCTTTGGCCGCGCTCTCGGACCCGGGGTCGGGAGCCCGTGCGACGGCGGCGCCGTAGACTTCTCGGGCGCCCGATCGCCGCAGGCACCGAGCTGCTTCCCCGAGGGTCGCGCCACTCGTCACTACATCGTCCACCAGCAACACCCGGCGGCCGCGAGTTTTCCGGGCGCCGCGATGCCCGGCAAACGAACGGCGGAGATTGGCCTGGCGTTCGGCCAGCGCGAGACTCATTTGCGGGCGGGTTGGGCGAGCTCGCCGCAAGGCTCGCACGAGTGGCAACCCGAGCCGGCGGGCCACGGCCGAGGCGAGCTCCTCCGCCTGGTTGTAGCCACGGGCGAACTGGCGGCGCCAGTGGAGGGGGACTGGAACCACGACCTCGGGTCGCGGTGTCTCGAGGGCGACACGCGAGGCGAGACTCTCGGCGAGGCCTCGGGCTAGATAGCGCAGGCCTCGGAACTTGAGCGCCAGGATCACCGAATCGATGGGTGGCCTGTAGACCCAGGCAACGATCAGTCGTTCGTGCGGGAGGCGGTTCGCCCTCGATCGGCGACGGCATCCGGGGCAGAGCCACGGTTGCGGAAGAGCGACGCCCGGAAACGGCCTGGCACAGGCTTGGCAAGCGGGTCGCGGCTGCGGCGTGAGTGCAAGGCGGCAGCGGGCGCAGAGGCCGATCCGCTGCGCCTGTCCGTATCGCCAGCTGCCGGTTTCCGGTGGCTCGAGTTCGCCACAGGCGAGACAGGGGGCCGGGAAGAAGAGATCTAGAAGGTGCCGGCCCGCGGGAGTCAAGCGAGTCAACATGTCGACCCCCACGACTCCAAGGCCGGACTTGTCTCGTGCGGATCGGATAGACGCCTGGGCGAGCCGGTCCGTAAGAAACCTGTTGGAACCTCGTGCCTCACACCCGTAAGGACGAAAGAACTCCGGTTATACTTGCAATTGACTTGTACGGCCCGCTCGGGGCTATCGTAGCCAGACGACGCACAGCCAGAAGACGTGCCGCCAAGAGGGCACAACAAAGAGGGATAGCCTTGAGCCGAAAGCCGACAGATTCAAAACCCAGCCTGCTTGTTCTCGCCGGTCTACTGGTCGTCGTAGCCTTTGCGATGCCGCACCAAGCGGCGGCCGATACGTTTACGTTTTTTCTTCAGGGAGGCGTCGGCGGCCCGGTGAATGAAGATAGTACGGATAGCGCCGGTTTCGAGACCGCCTTTCAACTCGGTTTTACGGTGGCCTCGAGAGGCGACATCGAGGTTGGAGGGCGTGCGGGTCGGGTGGACTTCGCGCCGGGCGACCAGCTCGGACCCCTTGCCGCACCGACACTCGATTACCTCACGCTGGGTGGGGACTATCAATTCAACGAGGGTTTCTACCAGTCGGGGATTTTCATCGGCCTCGGGTACTACAGCCTCG